>DASWHH010000557.1:0-3082 GCA_036398295.1 bacterium | reverse complement strand
TTGACTCACAGGTGCAGATTTTTATCTTTTGTAATAACAGCTCCGCTTTTTCGTGGGCTCAGTAACCTAATTCACAAATTAACACTCATGGAAGCTTCAAAACACGGAGGACCGAATGAGCATTACTATTATTCTCGTCTTCATTTTCTCATTTTTGCTAAACTTTTCATCACAAACATCGGCTCAAGACGCAAAAGTTCGCCTCAGTCTGAAAGCCAGTGCAACCCAAAGACTGGGCGTGGACACTGATATTACCATCGACTATAGCCGGCCAGGCGTCAAAGGCAGGAAAATTTGGGGCGAGGTGGTGCCCTACGGGATGGCGCCGGGTAATCAATATTCAAAGGACAAACCGTATCCCTGGCGTGCCGGCGCGAATGAAAACACAACTATTGAATTCAGTAAGGACGTCCTGATTGAAGGGAAAAAATTAGCGGCTGGCAAATACGGCATTCACATGATTCCTTCGGAAAAAGAGTGGACCATTATTTTCAGCAGCAATAATTCCGCCTGGGGCAGTTTCTCCTACAACCAGGAAGAAGATGCTCTGCGCGTTATGGTGACACCGGGCGCTGTCCCACATCAGGAATGGTTGGTGTATGGCTTTGAAGACTTGACCGGAACGTCGGCAACCGCCTATCTGCATTGGGAGAAACTAAAAGTGCCTTTCAAAATCGCGCTGGCAGCGATGTAAGTCGACGTGGGTATACCGGCCGATGGTATTTGCATCGTCAGTTAACTCTCTTTCTCGGCATTCAACGCGCCCGCGGGCTGTCCCCCAAATTCACATATGGGCGAATAAAGGTGGGCCTTTCAATGCAATTAGAATGTCCGGGAAATATGCAGTAATCCTTCCTTGCCATTAGCTCTCGCGCACAAATATCGCGGAATTGAGACCTAACGGAGAAACCGACTTTCTGCGGGAAAGTCGGTTTCTCATACCCGAAACAAATCCCTTGCATTTTAAAGCCAGATCGGCTATTTTGGCCGATATTCAGCGAATGGAAGCGCCCCTTATCCAGAACGGTAAGAGGCGTTTTGTGTGATCAGCCGATTCGATTGGAAAACGATGACAACTCAAAGACCATACGATGCCATCATCATCGGCAGCGGCTTCGGCGGCGCGATGAGCGCTCACGTGCTGGTGAACGCCGGCTTGCGAGTGCTGATGTTGGAACGTGGGGACTGGGTACCGCGCGGTCCCCACAACTGGGCTGCGGATGGCTCCGTGGATTTGACGCCGTACTATTCCACCGAGACGCCTTATCGCGTGCTGGCCGGTGGCAACCGCAAGATCATGGGGGCGTACAATTGCGTCGGCGGGCCGTCCGTGTTTTATGGTGCGGTTTCCATGCGCCTGCGGGAAGCCGACTTCGAACCCGTGCCGGAGATCGTCGCTGATTCCGGCGCCGAGTGGCCCTATCGTTACGACGACCTCGAACGCTATTACACCCGCGCCGAAAAAATTCTCGACATCGCCGGGGAAGCGGGTGGCGACCCAACTGAGCCGAAGCGGTCTTCGCCTTACCCACAATTGCTCAACGGACTTTCACACACTTCGCGCCGAATTCAGGAAGCCGCGCAAGGTCTCGGGTATCGCCCGTTTCGACTGCCGTTGGCGATTAACTACGCCGCTACAGACGGTCAGTCTGCCTGCGAGGCCTGTCCCACCTGCGACACCTTTGCCTGTGCTATCAGCGCGAAAAATGATATTGCCACCCGCGTCTTGCCTGATCTTCTGAAAAAGGGGATGGAATTGAAAACCAATGTTGTGGCCGTCAAACTAGTGCCGGTGAAGGGTCGCATTGTTGGTGTGGAGTATTTTGACAAAGCCACGGGCGAGACCGTACGCGAGGAAGCCAGGACCTTTGTTTTGTCCACCGGCGCGCTGGCTTCCCCACACCTGCTGTTGGCTTCTGGCTTGGACAAACTTAATCCGGGAGGCCATGCCATTGGTCGCTACCTGACCCGCCACTGCAACGCCATCGCCTTCGGCTTTTTCCCACGAAAGCATCCGGTTGAATTTCAGAAACAGCTCGGTATCCACGATTTCTATTTTGGGCATATGAGTATCGCCCGTCCCGAGGGAAAATTGGGCAGTATGCAGCAGTTGCAAACACCACCCATAGGTTTGGTCCACGAAATCGTGCCTTTCCCATTCGGACAGATTCTCGGCCTGGGCGTGCCGCACCTAACGGGGCTGCTGGTCATGGCGGAGGATCAACCACGCTACGACAATCGCGTCGAACTTGATGCGAGCACCACGGATCGATTCGGCTTGCCGCAGCTTCTTGTCAGCCATCATTACACTCGCCGCGACTACGCCGCCCGTGATGCCTTGCTTGCCAAAGCCAAGGAAATTCTGAAGGCGGCCGGCGCCTGGTTCTGCTACATGCATCACATCAAAACCTTTTCTCATGCGGTTGGCACTGTACGTATGGGCAGCGATCCCAAAGCCTCGGCACTCGACCCGCATTGCCAGTTTCGCGGGGTTGAGAATTTGTTCGTCGTCGATGGCAGCTTCATGCCCACGTCGGGAGGACTCAATCCGAGTCTGACTATTTCAGCGAATGCGCTACGGGTGGGAGAATACATTGCAAAACGATAAATGCAAAAGTCCGCTAGACCTTTAAATCTAGCATTTCTCGGCTGTGGTTTCGCGACGAAACTGCATAGCAAAACGTTGGCGAAACTGGGAAACGAGGTACGCCGATTCTACGCCAGCCGCGATGCCAGCAAAGCCGCGGAGTATAATCGCAAGTTTGGTGGAAACGGAACGTTCGCTTCGTATGATGCGGCCATCCGCTCGCAGGAGATCGACATAGTGCTCGTGGCCACGCCGCCGGTGCAGCATCTCGAGCAGGTGCTGCATTCATTGCAGGCAGGTAAGCATGTCATCGTGGAGAAGCCACCATTTTTGCGCGCGTCGGATTTTGGCGCTGTTCGCAAAGCAGCGAAGGATGCCGGGAAAAAAGTGTTCGTGGCTGAGAATTATTTTTACAAACCGCTGGCGGTGCGGCTTCGTGAGCTGATTCAATCCGGCGTCATTGGCGAGCCCCTGTTTGTGCACATCAATGCTTTG
>DASWHH010000556.1:0-2086 GCA_036398295.1 bacterium | reverse complement strand
GGATCTGGCCATAAAAGCCGACCACCACCAAGTCGCAGCCGCGCTGGCGGCGCAGGAATTGCCAGATGAGCCAGGGATAGTGTTTGAAGGATTTGTCCGGCGGCAAGCAGGTCACCACGTCATAACCGGCGCGCCGCAGTCCCTGAATGACGAGGTGCGTGCGCGAATAGGTAGCTTCGCGCCCAGCGATGTAGCAGATGCGGAGTTGTTCTTCGTTATTTGCGCTCACCGTTTCGTCAGCTCACCAAAGTCAAAAGTGTAGCCCAGGGACAGAGATAGTGTCTCTTGTGAACCTCCACCAAGACCTTCCCTCAGAGTTATCGAAAGACCGGGAGAAATATGCACCGTACCAGAGAGGTTCCGAACTGCAAAACTGGGGGAAACGTGGATCGTCCAGAAGTCTTCTGAGACACGATCCCCATTCTCATAGTCAAAATTCTCCCAGGAATGTGATAAGCGCAAAGATGTGACGATATCTACCTTTTCTGATAGACCGTGGGTGTTATACAAGACTCCTTCAAAACTAAACCCATCTGAAGTTCCAACAGGTTCTGAACCGCCGTCCCATTCCAGGGAGACTTTCGTTCGCGCATAGCTCATCAGAACTGCTACGGAAAATGCGTTTTGATTGCTCGGCCGGTATAAATGTAGCGCAACAGCCGGGCCAAAGGCGATCGCGGTCAAGTCAGCACCGGTGACCTCAGCACCGCCGGCCTCATCACTCCTGACCTCTTCACTCCCTCTCGCAAAACCAAGCCCAAAATCAACAAATCCCAAAAAGCTGAAACCTGCCTCCGCGGCAAACCCGTCGATATCGCCAGCATGGAATAGGCCAGCTTGAACACCGAGGCCACTATGACCTTTTGTAAGATATTCACCCTGTGCGCTCAAAAATGCTGGCAAACTGATAAGTACAACCCCCGCAAGGATGAATCTGACCAGATTGTTTTTCATTGTCCCTACACCTCTAAGTTTAAATATTCCTGTCTATTTGATATCTGTTTTTCTGAATGCAAGCTCGCAACCTCCAGCTTCTTCACCCGGTACTGCGTATCTTCAATGAGACGCCGGTTGCCGCGAATGAGGTCGGCGAGAAAGCCGATCATCACGATTTGAAAGCCGATGAGGAGCAGCACAGCCGCCAGAATCAAAGATTGAATGTGACCGCCGCCGCCTTCGACAAAATAGTAGTAGAGAAATCGCAGTGAAACCAGCAATCCAACGGAAAAGACAGTCCCCCCGATAAGCGAAAAAGTTTTCAGCGGCTCATACATCGTGTAGATGCGGAAAATGGTCGCCACCGAGCGCTTGACATATTTGGGAATGCTGCTGAACAGCCGCGACTCCCGCATTTTGCCGTTGGTTTTTATCGGCACATCCGTGATGGCGATGTTGCTCTTGCCCGCCTGGATGATGGTTTCGAGTGTGTAAGTGAAGCCGGAAATCACGTTCAAGCGCAGCGCCGCTTCCCGGCTGAAAGCGCGGAATCCGCTGGTGGTGTCGCAAACCTCGGTATCCGAAATGTGCCGGACCACCCAACTGCCAATTTCCTGCAACCGTTTCTTGAAGAATGAGAAGTGCTCGATTCTTTCCACCTGCCGGTCGCCGACCACCATGTCAGCTTTCTTGGTCAAAATCGGGGCGATCAAATCTTTGATGCTGGAGCCGGCGTACTGGTTGTCACCGTCGGTGTTGACGATAATATCAGCGCCCAATTTGACGCAGGCATCCAGGCCGCTCATGAACGCTTCCGCCAACCCCTTGTTGTTGGTGTGGCGCACAATGTGGGTCACGCCCAGCTCGCGCGCCACCTCGACGGTGCGGTCGCTGCTGCCGTCATCGATGATCAGCGTCTCGATTTCATCGACGCCGTCAATTTGCCGGGGCAAATCTCTTATGGTGAACGGCAGCGTTTCTTCTTCGTTGAGGCAGGGTATTTGAATGATGAGTTTCAATGTCGTTTGTCTGCTCTTATTGTTCTCGCAAAGACGCAGCATATTCTTAGAGATTTTGATTACCACGAAGGGCACGAAGTGCACGAAGGTTGTGGACAAGGCAGTTCGCGCTTATGAGGTTCATAAGGTTG
>DASWHH010000555.1:0-3486 GCA_036398295.1 bacterium | reverse complement strand
GGCCGAGGACGCGCTCATTCAACGAGAACAGGAAGCGGCAAATCTGCTGAAGCAAAAGGTAGCGTTGAGGTCTTTGAACATGTTCAAAGACCTCAACGAAGAACAGGTCGAAATCGTGCAGCGGCACTTGCAGCCGATGGTCTATCAGAAAAAGGATATCATTTTCAAAGAGGGCGATCCCGGCGACAAGATCTATTTCATCCTTTCCGGCCAGGTGAGCGTGCTCACCAGCATCTCCATGAACGGGGGTCGAGATCATCGGCTGGCGACCTTTGGCGAAGGCGTGTTCTTCGGCGACATGGCCATTCTCGAAGGGCAGCCGCGTTCGGCCACCGTCCGTGCCGATGAGGAGACCGACCTGCTGTACATGACCATCGCCGATTTTCAACATTTGATCGACAACGAACCGTTGATTGCATCGCGCATGCTGTTGGGAATGGCGCGCGAGCTTTCCTATCGTCTGCGGCTAACGACCATTGAAGTTCGAACGCTGGCGGAGTGACTTCACCGATGGCTGCCATCGCTTCGAGTGATGGCAGCAATACAATTACCCCGTCCGACGATTTTTTGCCCTTGCTTCTCCCCCATATTTTTCGTAAAATACCAGTTGAACAACAAACTAAGGGATATTGCCATGACGATTGAAGTACTTGAGTACTCATATCGTTCAAGATGAAGGCATCTGCGATGGACAACCCCGAATCGCCGGCACAAGTATCACAGTCCAACATATTGCTAACTTAGAATCGCCATGAAAATCGAACTCATCGGCGTCCCCCTCGACTTGGGCGCCAGCCGCCGCGGCGTGGATATGGGACCCTCGGCTATCCGCATTGCCGGCATCACTGAACGGTTGCAGCGCATCGGCCATGAAGTGATTGATGCCGGCGATCTCGAAGTGGTCGCACCGGAGGTACAGACTATCCTCGACCCCAAACTTAAGTATTTGCCCGAGATCACCAAAACGCTTGCGCACCTCGCGCATGACGTCGGGGAGGCGCTGGAGCGCGAGCACTTTCCACTCGTCCTGGGCGGTGATCATTCCATTGCCATGGGCAGCATCGGCGGGGTCGCGGCTTATTTGCGCAAACACAACAAAAAGTTGGGCGTCATGTGGATTGACGCCCACGGCGACATGAACACCCACGAAACCACGCTCTCCGGCAACATCCACGGTATGCCATTCGCCGCGTTGTTGGGAAAGGGCGCTTCGGAATTGGTGAATATTGGCGGTAATTTTCAAAAGCTCCAACCGCGAAATGCTGTGCTGGTGGGCGTCCGCAATCTCGATCCCAAAGAACAACACTTGATTCGCGAGAGTGGCATCACCGTGTACACGATGGAAGACATCGATCGGCGTGGCATCTATGAGGTTATTGTCGAAGCGCTCGAAATCGCCACGCTGCACACCGACTACCTGCACATCAGTTTTGACATGGATGCGCTGGATCCACAGGACGCGCCCGGAGTGGGCACAGCCGTTCGCGGCGGACTCACGTATCGTGAGGCGCACACGGCAATGGAAATCATCGCTGGCACGCGGCGTGTATGTTCACTGGAAGTCGTTGAGGTAAATCCCATTCTCGACATCCGCAACACCACTGCGGAAGTGGCGACCGAATTGGTAGAGAGCGCCCTGGGAAAGCGGATAATCTGAGGAAATACAGGAACTACCATTTGCCCTTTCATATTGACGTTAGGTTAGGCTCTCCGTCATAATCTTATAAGTTGTTTCAATCTCTGCCGTCTTCCCTAACATGCCGGCCACTGTACAGTACTTAGCGATGGAAAGTTGAATGGCCCGTTCCACATCCCTGGGCTTAATATTTTTTCCAGAAAGCACATACTCCATTTTCACTTTCGTGAACACACGCGGATAGTCTTCCGCACGTTCGGCGTCAAGATTAACGTGAAACGCGATCACGTTGGCCCGCATTTTGTTGAGCATCAGCACCACATCCATCGCCGAACATGCCCCTAGCGCCATCAACACCATTTCCACCGGACTACTCGCACCTGCGGAGCCTCCATCGTTCGTTGACGTGTCGATCGTGATCCAATGCCCGGAGTCCGCTTTAGCGGCAAAAGTATTGCCTTGAATTTGCTTGACTATGGCTTTCATTTTACAAAAGCCACAGAGTCACAGAGGTCGCGGAGCGTAAAATTCTATTTTCATTTTTTTGCCGACTTTCTCAAACACACCCACCGCAAAATCAAGATCATCTGTTGAGTGCGTGGCTGAGTTCATCACGCGAATTCGATCCCTGCCCTTCGGCACCGTCGGAAAACTAATCGCCATCCCGAAGACGCCGTTCTCAAACAAAGCCGCGCTGAATTCCCGCGCCTTCTTCGGATCGCCGATCATCACCGGCGTGATCGGCGTGGTGGTTACTCCCAAATCGTAACCAAGATTTTTAAGTTTCGTCTGGAAGTATCGGGTGTTGTCCCACAGTTTGTCCACCAGAGCGCCCGATGCGGTCAAAATGTCCACCGCTTTAATGCACGCCGCCACGTCGGCGGGTGTCACCGCGCTGGAAAATAAAAACGGCCGCGCCCGTTGGCGCAAGTAATCGACGATTTTCTTTTTGCCGGCCACATATCCACCGACCACGCCAAACGCTTTAGACATAGTACCTATCTCGATATCCACTTTACCTTGCAACCCAAAATGGTCGGCAATGCCGCGGCCGGCACGACCCAGCACACCCTCGCCGTGGGCGTCGTCCGTCATCACCATCGCGTCGTGTTTGGCAGCAACCTCAACAATCTCCGGCAGTGGCGCGATGTCACCGTCCATGCTAAAGACGCCGTCGGTGACCACCAATTTCCGACGGGCAGGTTTTTCTTCTTTCAACTTCTCTTCGAGGGACACCGCGTCGCAGTGAGCGTAACGGACGGTTTTGGCTTTCGTCAGGCGGCACGCATCGATGATGCTGGCATGGTTGAGCTCGTCCGAAAAAATCACGTCTTCCGGTCCCATTAAGGTGGGGATGGTCGCCACGTTAGAATTGAATCCGGACTGAAATGAAATCGCCGCTTCGACGTTTTTGAATTTCGCCAGCTTTTCTTCGAGCTCATTGTGCAGCGTCATCGTTCCCGCAATCGAGCGTACCGCCGCCGGACCCACGCCATATTTTTCGATGGCATCCTGCGCAGCCTTTTTTAGCTCAGGGTGATTGGCAAACCCGAGATAATTGTTGGCGCACATGTTCAAGACTTTCTTACCATCCACTTCAATCCACGCGCCCATCGCCGTGCCAATGGTGCGAATGGTGTTGAAGAGCCCCTGATCTTTTAATTGTTTTAATTCCTCATCCAGAAAACTCAAATTCGCCATAGTTCCTCCGAATTAATTCGTAACACGACATTCATGTCGTGGGCTTTACTCAACATAAATGTTGAGTTACAAACGCAATTTCTCCCGCAGTTTTTCCAACATAACCTTAGTAATCGCCGCTAAATCATATTCATGCTGCCAACCCCAGT
>DASWHH010000554.1:0-3282 GCA_036398295.1 bacterium | reverse complement strand
CAGCTTTCACAAACGGTCGGCAGAGTCACCCGGGTACAGGGGAATTATCTGGTTTTTGATGCAGCTGTCGCACCCGGCAGCTCCGGCGGCCCGCTCATCGATGATTCCGGGCGAATGGTCGGTGTCTCCACCTACACGATTGCAAACGAAGGCTATGCGCTGAATATCAACCTGGTGTCGACGATAGTCAATCGCTGGTTGAGTGGTGTGAGGGTCAAAAAGGTGTGGGATTACAAAGAAGATGTCAGCATCTGGCAAAGAACGTACAAAGACTGGCGTTTTATCGCCGGGGAGGCGCTCATTTTAGGATTTGTAGCCTCTGCGCTTCTGCGACCCGGCAGCAGGCCTGAGGATTTACCCGAACCGCCGAACTTACCATGAGGCGGATGATGAGGCATAATAAGATTTTGTCAAAAGATTCCTGAGGTTTAGGGATGACGCGATCCATATTCTTTGCGCAGCTTGTGTTTTTCTTATCTACTCCGCCGGTTTTTTCACAAACTGCTTTTGCGGAAATGTCTATTTCGCTGCCGCTTACCAACGTTGATTACAGCGCTGTTTCCTGGGGCGACTACGACGGCGACGGCGATCCGGACATTTTGTTAACCGGACAGATAGATGATTTCACCCCGGTTTCTAAGGTCTACGAGAATGTTGGTCCGGTGCAAGGCAATCCCGAGGGCTGGATTTTTGTAGACGTTGATGCCAACCTCGATCCGGTTGCGGGAGGTTCGGCCACGTGGGTTGATTTTGACAACGATGGGGATCTGGATATCAATCTCAGTGGCTGCTCAAACTGCTCTGGCAATAAAGATTTCATTTTAAAGCTTTACAAAAATGAAGAAGGACGTTTTGCCGAAGTAGGTATAAGTCCGCCTTTCATGGGTGCTCAAAACCCAAGGACTGTCTGGGGCGATTATGACAACGATGGTGACTGCGATGTTTTGGTGACGACATCATCCAGTACGGAGATTTATGAAAACCAAAAAGGCAGTTTAGTCAGAGATGAGATCGCCTCCGCCTCTTTGATGGCTCTTAATTCCTCTAACACCTATGTGGCGGCGGAATGGGGTGATTATGATAATGATGGCGATCTCGACATTTTGATGACGGGTGGAAACTTCATATCGAAAATCTTTCGAAATGATAGCCGTACTTTCAGTGATATTCAGTTCGAATTCCAGGCCAGCTCACTTCGCCCAGAGGTAGAAGGTGTCATCCTTGGGGCTCTGGCCTGGGGCGACTACGACGGCAACGGCTGGCTCGATTTTCTACTCGCGGGTGAAGCCCAGAGGTCAGATCCAGGAGACCCACCAAATGACGTTGCGATACTTTTTCAGAATCTTGCCTCTCCGGACCCTTTTATCCAGGGTGGCTGGAGTTTTTCGAAAGTTAATATTGACCTGAACCCTGTGGCAGAAGGGCGGTCTGCCTGGGGTGACTACGATAATGATGGCTACCTCGACTTGCTTCTCGTCGGGAACGATCGCCGAGAAGGACCATTCCCCGGCCGCCCGGTTGCGAGCCTCTATCGTAACAATCGGAACAACGGTTTCACAGAAGACATTCATGCCGGTCTTACCGGCGTTCTGTTCGGTTCAGCCGCCTGGGGGGATTTTGATAACGATGGCGATCTGGATATATTATCTGCTGGTTCGTATTATATCGACTTTGAGAAAGTACGAGTAACCACGATATACCGGAATCATTCCGCCAAGATCAATAGTCCTCCCAACGCACCTACCGGACTTTCGAGCTCGGTTGCCGGGCGGACTGTAACCTTTAGCTGGGAAAGAGCAGTGGACATTGAAACTCCCCAAAATGGTGTAACCTACAATTTGCGAGTGGGAACCGAGCCAGGCGGAATTGATGTCGTTTCCCCCATGGCCGGGTCATCTGGTGCCCGCAACATTAGCAAAATTGGAAATGTTCAACTGAATACCGCCTGGAACATCAAGGCTTTAAAGGAGGGTATCTACTTTTGGAGCGTCCAAACCGTTGACAATGCTTTTACCGCATCCCCGTTTGCTGAAGAAAAAGGCGTTGTAATCGGTAATCCCACGATCGACCACACCGCCATTCAAACCGCCGCCGCCGGCCAGGGCCTTACCATCGAGGCGGTTATCAGCGATACTATCGATTCGGGAGTCCGGCGCGCCGTTCTGAACTATCGTGAAGGCGGCGCCAGCTCATTCACCCAAGTGGAGATGTCGATAATTAATAACACGTATCGGGCGACTATACCCGGTGATCAAGTCGATTCGCAGGGTTTGGAGTATTTTATCCTTGCCGAAGACAGTTTGTTGACAACCCGCATGCCTGAAACCGGGGGGTTCCCGGTTCAGGTCAGCGTCCAGAGCCTGCAAAAGGATTCTCCGCAACCGGGAGGTTCCGCGCAGAAGGCGTATCGGTTGTTTTCAGTGCCGGTGAATTTGCTGGAAAAAGATCCATTCACCAATTTGGAAGATGACCTGGGCCCTTTCTCGAGACCAGCGTGGCGAATTTTTGAATTCCTGCCGTCACAACGCATTTCTGAGTCGCCGTCGGAATTGCAGGCCGGACGAGCCTACTGGCTGATTGTCAAAGACGATGGCAAAATCATTGATTTCAGCGCCGGTAACACTTTTCGGACGGACACGGAATTTGCGATTCCGCTGTACTTAGGCTGGACTTTGATTGGTAACCCCTTCAATTTTGATATCCCAATGGGAAACTTGCGCCTGGCAAGCGAACAGGCACTCGACCTGCGGATGTACAATGGCGCCTGGCAGGACGCCACAGGTCCCCTGCGGCCATTCGAAGGGTATGCCGTTGCGAATGACTCAGCTTTTATCGACACTCTTTATGTGAATCCCATCATCGGTGCGGCAGCCGGGCACAGTTCTAAAGTCGAAAGGGATGTGTGGCTATGGTCGCTCTCCATTTTAGCGGAGTGCCAGGAAGCACGCGATGCCGACAATTTCGCCGCCGTTGTTGGTGATGCGGCACAGAGTTTAGACGTGTACGATCGTCCAGAGCCGCCGGTGATCGGCGAGTACGTATCGCTGTATTTTCCACATAACGATTGGTCTACCAACTTTGATAAATTCTCCACGGACGCGCGCCCGCAACCCGTCGACGGCGAAGTTTGGGAGCTGACCATACGCAGTAAGGTTCGCGACAAAGTTCGACTGACTTTCTCAGGGATGGATGATGTACCGAATGAATTCGAGATCTGGATTAGCGATCCGGAGTTGGGCGTCTCGCACGATCTGCGCGCGGCCAAGCTTTATTTTGTGGCTG
>DASWHH010000553.1:0-2559 GCA_036398295.1 bacterium | reverse complement strand
CAGCTTTCAGAAATATGAGATCAAAAATGGCGAAATATTGGGCTCGAATCTTGGGGATAGAAAAAAGTATGTCGAGTTGAAAGACCAACTAAAGAGCATTGATGAGTTGTTCGATGCGATTGATAAAGATTATTCGGGAGGACTTCGCAAGGCTCTCAAGGATGAAATCGAAGCCGTGCAGAAACAACTTGATGAGCAGGTGCAGGCGAAGCAGTATTTGGCCTACCAGACCAGTCAGGAACAGGCGCGATTGCGCGACGACCGCCGCCGCATTCCCACGGACAAAATTCAAGAGGTGCGATCCGAACTGAACCTGCTCAGACAGAAGACGGTGGAATACCGAAACAAACGGGATGCCCAGCGCGAGCACGAGAACAGCAGTCAACATTATGAATGGTTGAAAAGCGCACATCAAATTTATCAAGATATGCTCGGCCGCGACGTCACGGTGGCTAAACCCTATCTCATGATCATTGGCCTGGTGCTGATCTGCCTGGCGGGATCATTGGTCATCCTCAAGTTGACGGTTCTTGCCGTGGCGGCCCTGGTGGGTGTTTTAGTCAGCGGCTGGCTCTATGTTCGCCAGCAATGGCGGTCGGTGACACGCGTTCATGAAATTCAGGAAATGGAGAATGTCCGCAAAGAATTTAGAATAAAATTGGGCCGCGACCTGACCGGATTGCCGGCCATTCTTGAGCTCCTGCAAAACCTCGAAGAGGACTACAATCATGCGCGACTGTTGAAGAAACAGCTAACCGAAGAGCTCAATTTCATCAAAGGGGCAGAGCGCAAACTCGATGAACAAATAACCGTTCTCGCTGGCGAGAAAAAAGATCCAAAAACCTGGGACGAGGTTCTGCGGCTGTTGGAAAATCATGCGAAGAAGTTGGACATCCAAATTCACGATAAGGAAAAACTTCTGGCGCGGCTTTCGGTTGATGATTCTGATTACCATACCGAACGACCGTTGTTGGAGTACAGTAAACAGCGGCTCGAGGCTTTGGAGCAAAAGCGCCGAAAACTGCTGGCAGACCTGGAGGCCGAAACTCGCAAGTTAGAAAGTCTGAAGCAGCGGATTTGTGATGCCACGCGCGAGGACATCGTTACGCCCTGGGAGGTCTTGATCGGCAAGCTGCGACAAAAACGGGAGCAAGTCACCGAAGAATACAAACAGAAGACCGCCGAGATTCTTGGCAAAATGGCGGTGCGAGATGTGATCGGCCAGTTGCGCAAGACCGAGGACAGCAAAATCGTCGCGGCGTTGAACTCGCCGGAAGTGGAGATGCCGCTGTTGCAGATGACGGGCCGTTACAAAAGTCTCAATCTCGATGGCGACCGACTCATGGTGTCGGATCCCTTCAACACCTTTTCCCTGTCGGAGTTGAGCAGCGGGGCGCACGAGCAGGTATTGCTGGCGCTGCGCATCGGGTTCAGCACGCGATTGATGAACCGTGATCCCGCATTTCTGATTTTAGACGATGCCTTTCAATATTCCGATTGGGAGCGCCGTAAACGTCTCGTGGATACGGTGGCGGCATTGGCCGAGGGCGGCTGGCAAATCATTTACTTCACCATGGATGACAATATTGGTGAACTGTTTGACGAGGCCGGCAAGCAATTCGGCGAGGCTTATAAATTTGTGGAGTTGAACTCGGAATAACAGAAGTCACTTGGGGCTATCGAAGGGCTCATTTCGTCGGACTTCAGGACTTTTGGGACAGCCCCAAGCGAGGCGGGTCTCAGCAACAAAGTGCCACGCACTTCGAAAGTGCGTGGCACTTTCTGATTAGACCGACATGTTCATTAAAATCAATACCTCTGTAATCGCGGTTACTTCTGCCCGGGTGGCGCCGCTTAAGGTAGCCTGTACCATAGCGATCGCCGAATCATCAAATGCTGCCGTCAAATCGCTGTCGTTTGGTCGTATTGCGAAGAGACGTCTGCAACGTGGCCCCGGCGTTGATCACCGCATTGATTTGGGCGCTGGTCGCGCCGAGGGTCGTAAACTGCGTACGACAGGCGCGATCCAGCGCCCGCGCGCGAATTCCCGCCGCTGTCTGATTTAACCGGAACCGCGCTTGTGGCCTTAAACCGACCGATTCTTCAATGAGTGCTTTGGCGTATGCTTCGGCCTTGACGCCGCCGTTCACATAAGCTTCAATTAGTGCCCGGTGAAAATTTTCGAACGCCGCGTCGAGGACAGTTTGGGCTGCCCGCCGCGGCGTTCAGTTGCACCTCCAAACCAGCTTGCGCCTGGATTCTGGCATTTTTCAGAATTCTGAAGTCGGGCTTGCTTTTAAGGTACGTCTTTGATGATCGCAAAGAAGATGCCAGCGAATGGTCGGGTAATTTGCGGACGGACTAAAGTATAAGAAAAATGAGATTTAGAGGAGGATAGGAAACAGGCCGGGATTCGATTGAGGTGTTATCGTTTTTCTCAGAAAAGCCGTTTGCTGTGAAAAAAATGCGCAGGTTGGCAAATCATCGACAGGTGATTCGTCGAAAAGTGCCAGGCACTTTTGAAGTGCCTGGCACTTAAGATTCCAACACTTAGGGCTT
>DASWHH010000552.1:0-2362 GCA_036398295.1 bacterium | reverse complement strand
AGATTTGATATAAAAACGAAAGCGTGCTCTGGCTGAGCGCAAGCGAATCGGCTATGGCTGGAGAAGCGATATTGGAATTGGAGTTGATGTACTCGCTGCGGAAACCGCCGGCCACGTTGATTTGAGACGAGAAAAAATTACCCACCAGCCCCTCAAAAAAAGTCGATTTGACATCAAAACGGGCTTCCCGATTTTGGCCGACAAATATGGCTATCAAGTCATCAAAGTAATTGACCCGGGCGCGAAGCGCGAATGAAGGAATTAAGCCGATCGGCACCAGGAATTGGCCGTCAAAACGGACCTGCCGCCCCAGTTTGAGATCTAAATTCAGCAAAGCATTCTGAAAAATGACATTGCGGAACAGGGTGTTTAGCAGCACCGCCGCATCGTTGGTGCTGTCGTAGCGCAACCCAAACCGAAATTCGTCCAGGTTGGACTCCGTTACTTTGATGTACAATTTTGAGCCGATCGAATCCGGTTGGATGGCGTAAACCACGCGTTCGAAAAGCTGCAGACTATACATGCGATCAACCGTTCCTTCAATCTCCTGCAACGTGTAAAGTGCCGGCACCTGAATATCCAGCTCTTTGAGGATCAAGTTTTCAGATGATGCGCGCGCCCCCACGATTTCGATATTAACGATAAAAAAGAAATCCGGCACTTGTGGTTTAATCCGGATCTTGTAGTTGTTGGATCGCACGCCAAGAGAATCCACCAGCGCTTGCAACTCTGGCAATATAGCTCGCGCCGCCCGCTCACCGCGCTCGATGAACGTTTTGCCCTGTTTGTAATCCGTCATCGACAACCCTTTGAAATCAGGTCGAATTACCAAATCTGCTTTAGAGAGCTGCTCGATGTTGGATTGCACTTTGCGGAACCGCATCGTCTGGTCGTAAATCGTCATAAGGGATGAAAGCTGCTCTTTTTCATATAATCGGGAGGTGGCGTCGACGCCAATTACAATATCGGGGTGGAAGCGCAGTACATCATCGACGGGAACCGTTCGCACTTCTCCCCCATCGACCAGGCGGCGCCCATCAATTTCCACGGGCGTGAATACGGACGGAATGGCCATGCTTGCACGAATGGCTTCCGCAAGAATACCACTGTCTAACGGCACCCCTTCACCGGTTTCGATATCGGTGGCCAGACAAACGAACGGTATTGGAAAATTAGTAAAATCATCTATTCCGTGTGCAGAAAGCGTCAAACGGGAGAGAAGGCGAGATACCTTTTGTCCGCTCCTCAGGCCCGAGGGTACCGCGATTCTTCCACTGTGGATGGGCAGAGTCAAAATCGTTCGTTCGTCCCACAACTTTTGGTTCATCGCAAACGATCGACGGCCCAGGTTGTCGGAAAATATCTCATCCCAATCGGTTATCACCACCAGTTCTTCGAGCTCACCAGCGGTGTAACCAATAGCGTAAAGCCCACCGACGACACTTCCCATACTGCTGCCAGAAATATAGTCGATTGGCAGGCCGATTTCCTCAAAGACTTTTAACACACCAATTTGTGAAAATCCCTTTACCCCGCCACCGCTCAGCGCCAGACCGATAGTGGGACGCTCCTTTGCAGCTAAGCAGGAACCGGAAAGCAGCAGGCTGCAAAGGCACAGCCATGTTTGTTTTCGGGATGAGAATTTCATCTTGGTTTTTTAGGTAGTAAATTTCTTCCAAGAAACAGGAGCTTACTTCACTCTCTGCTGTTCGCTTTTTATGATCCCAAATGGAAATTGCACCATTTGCCGCAACCCTTCTACCGTGGAAAGGTTACGCATTTCTCGTCGCACTTCAACAATTAAATAGATGGAGGGAAGCTGAATCAACCGGACCAATGGCGGGATGGCAGCCAATAAGCCGATGATCAAATTCGATGCGCCAAGTTGTAACGCAAGGGCCACGAAAAATGCGCCCTCGGTCAACTTGGTCATCGCTTGACTGGCGAGACCGTCTTGAACAAATGTTTTGAGGGCGGATTCACTCTCCTGCCGGGTCAGGGTGTCCTTAGCTGCGAAGCGGTGTCTTAATTTCATGTGAAGTGGTGTGGAGAGCGGCAAAACCACGCGTCGGGGATCCTTTTTATATCGACCAGCACTTCAACGGTAAAGTCTTTCAAGAATTTCTCCTCTTTTTGTAAGGGCGTATCGCGATACGCCCTACGGGTTTGAAGTAAGCGGCCCTGGCAGCGGCGAGCGAATGTGCACGTCCCGCTGCGGAAATGGAATTTCGATATTGTTCGTGCGGAATTTACGTACAATGCCACAGTTGATATCCGATCGCACCTGCTGGTGCCGTTTGGGATCATTAATCCACACCCGCAGTCGCAGGTTCCATGACGAATCGCCAAACTCCATAAACAG
>DASWHH010000551.1:0-7423 GCA_036398295.1 bacterium | reverse complement strand
AGATCCATTGTGGCGCCTATTCCTTTTCTGGTTCCAGCGCCCCGCATATTAAAACGGTCGCCGTCCCGATTTTTCAAGATCAGACGTCGGAGTTTGGAATCAAGGAGAAGATCACGGATGTCATCATCAAGGAGTTTACTCAGGACAACACACTGCGTGTCACCGACCGCCGCAACGCCGACGCGCTCGTCGAGGGCACGATCCTGCAAGTTGATGATCGCGCCGGCGCTTTTACCAGCGACGAACGCGTACAGGATATCCAGATCTTCATCACCGTTCGCATAAAATATCATGACCTGAAAAAACGCAAAATCATCTGGGAAGAGGACCTCACGCAGTGGGGCACCTTTAACCCCGATCAAGGCCAAAGTCGCGATGCCGGCATCGACGAAGCGGTAGCGAAAATTGCCGGAGAAATTTTGAATAAATCCGTCTCGGGCTGGTAAAACAAAGAAATTAGTTGCGATTGGATCATTATTTTCTTACATTTTTTTGGTTTTGTTCATAATTTATGCAGGGTTACGATGTCCGATAACAATCACAACCTGCGGTTCTTGGAGGAACACCTCAAGAAGAACCCCGAGTCCATGCTGTTCGCCCGCCTCGCCGATGCCTACCTCAAAGAACAAAAAATAGCTGAGGCGATCACGATGTGTGAGGAGGGCGTGAAGAAATTCCCCTACTATGTTACCGGCCACTTAGTGCTGGGCAAGTGTTACCTTGCCAACAAATCCTACGATCAGGCGGAAAAGGAATTCAAACGGGTGTTGCTTTTTGACCCAAAATATCTCGCTGCCCACAAATTCTACGGTGATTTGATGCAGGAGATTGGATGGGAAAATACCTGTGAAAGCAGCTACAAAAAAATTCTGCAAATCGATCCACTCGATGAAGTCGCGCGCAGCCGGGTGTTGGAATTCACCGCAAAGAACCCTCCCGAGCCTGAACGGACACCAGAGAAGATAGCTGTTGAAGCGCCTGAGCCAGCAGCACCTCCAGAAATTGATATCGCTGCCATCTCTCCCGTTCCAATATCCACCGTTGAAGACGACATGATCTTCAAAGAGCCGGCAGAGACCCAAGAGCCGCCGGTCGCGCCTGTGCCGGTGGTGTCGGAGCCTGAGGCCTCGCCCCCCGCCAAAGAAACCCAGCCGACTGAGATTGATGATTTTGATAGCAAAGATATCGAAGAATACTCCGGTATTTTAGATGATATTTTCAAGGATGAGGTGGTGAGGGAAAGCGCTTCGGAAATGCCAATGGGGCAAGATGATCTCATTTCCGAGTATCAACGCACCCCCAAAAGCTTTGTGGACGAATTTGAAGCGTATCGACCGGAAGTGGAACGACCGCCATCTATCCAGACGCAACCGCTGCCCACACCGGACTTTGAGGATTTGGAAGAACTGGACTTCAAGCCCCAGAAAGTCGAATCACGAGAGTCCTTTGCTTCTCCGCCCAAGCCGGAACCCAAACCCCAAAAGGATGAAACTCCGGTATTTTCGACCTCCAAACCTAAAAAGGGTGAGAAGATTGTAACGCCTACGCTGGGGGAAATCTATGCCGCGCAGGGCCAATACGCCAAAGCCATCGACGTGTTTGAGTTGTTGATGAAAAAGTATCCCAAGAATGAGGTGTTTCCCCAAAAGATTAACATCTTGAAGCAGAAGTTAGAAGAATCGAAGAATGCGCCAAGGAATTGAGAAACTGAGGGAGCGTCTGCAACATTTTCAACTGGAGGCGTTACTTGTCACTTCTTTGGCGAATATTCGATACCTGTTTGGATTTACCGGGTCGAGTGCAATTGCTTATGTGGCACCCGACCTTTGTTTTTTTGTGACCGACCGGCGCTATCGCCATCAAGTGAAATCAGAGGTGCAGGGAGCGGAGATTTTCGTCGCCGTTCAGGATTTGTACGGTGAGCTCAAGAGAGCTAAACTCAGGGCCCGAACCAGGGTGGGTGTCGAAGCCCAGTATATTTCGCTGAAAAATTTTGCCCACCTGAGAAAGACTTTTCCCGACGTCAAGTGGATCGCTACGGAGCGCATCGTCGAGCGCATTGCCAGCGTGAAAACGCCTGATGAGATTGCGTACATCAAGAAAGCTGCTGAGATTTGCGGTCGAGTCTATCTAGATCTGCTGCCATTAGTCAAAGCGGGAGTGCGCGAGCTGGAGCTTTCGGCGGAAATCTCGTACCGCACGCGTCGCGCCGGCAGCGAACGCGACCCGTTCGAACCCATCGTCGCCAGTGGCCAACGTTCGGCGCTGCCCCATGGTATTTCTTCGCCAAAGGTGATTGAACTCGGCGACTTCGTCATCCTCGATTTCGGCGCCGTGGTCAACGGCTATGCCGCGGACATCACCCGGACGGTTGTTGTCGGTGAACCAACCGCCAAACAAAAAGAGATGGCAAGCGTAGTGGGTGAATCGCTGCAACTGGCGGCTGCGGCCGGCAAGGCCGGCATGATTGGAAAGCAGCTCGATGGCATCGCCCGGGAGTACCTGGCGCAGCAGGGCTACGGCGATTTTTTTCAGCACTCGTTGGGACACGGCCTCGGAATCGAAGTGCACGGCCTGCCCCGTATCGGTGATCTGAGCGAGGATCCTCTGGAAATTGGAAACGTTGTGGCCCTCGAGCCGGGAGTCTATCTTCCCGAATTGGGCGGTGTACGGGTCGAAGATGATTTCGTGATCACGGCAGGCCGTTTTAAGAATCTCAGCCCGTTTTCAAGAGAAGTGATCAGCGTCGGATAATGGCGCGCCTGGAATTATCCGTTGTAATTGTCACGTTTAATAATAAAAGCGAAATAGGCGGTTGCCTGAGTGCGCTGTTAGAGGAACTGCAGGGAAGTAGATGGCAGCTGACCGTTATTGACAATTGCTCCGAAGATGGCACCCGAAAAATTTTAGAGGAAATTTTTCCGAAAATCCTGAATTGTGAGCTGGAATTAATTTGCAACGACGACAATATTCAATTTACCAGAGCGCTCAATCAGGGGTTGAAGAAATCTGCGGGCGATTACATCTTGATACTCAATCCCGACACCCGGGTGCGGCGCTCCAGCATCGGAATACTAAAAAAAAGCCTGCGCGACAATCCACACGTGGGCGTCACGGCGCCGCAATTATTGAATGCAAATGGCGCCGTGCAGCCGTCGTGCCGGCGTTTTCCCCGGCGGCGTGACGTGCTTTTTGAGGTGACGGGATTGAGCCGGCTTTTCAAAAGAAGTAAAGTGTTTAACTGCTGGAAAATGGGTGATTTTGATCACCTCGAGCGCAGGTATGTGGATCAGCCGCAGGGGGCGTGTCTGTTCTGTCGTCGCGACGTTCTTGAAGTTGTCGGATTATGGGATGAAGGGTTTCCGATGTTCTTCAGCGATGTGGATTGGTGTCGCCGAGTAAAATCTGCCGGCTATGAAATCTTGTTCGAGCCGGCGGCAAAAGTTGTGCACCACAAAGGCGCGAGTGTTTATCAAAGACGGCCGGCGATGATCTGGTCTTCACATCGTTCGTTCTACAGGTATTTCATTAAGCACGACGACCGCCCGGAATTTTTTGTAGCCAACCGGCTCACCGGTTTGGTATTGTTAACCTCGGCGGTTCCACGAATGTTCGTCGCCTGGTTGAAAAAACATGGTCGTAACGTTCAGGTTGCGTAACTGAATGCTGGCCAACGCCAGCGGCACCAGCATCCCATTTTAGGATTGCGGAGGAATTTCATGGAGCGTTCCACTCAAGTGGAAAAACGGACTCACGGTGACATAGGCATTATAGACATCCAGGGTGAGGTGACCAGTTTCTCCGAGAAATTGTTGCAGGATGCCTACGAAAAATTTTCTCGCCAAGGGCTAAAAAAGATCGCCCTTAATTTTGAGGGCGTTTCGTACATCAACAGCGCCGGCATGGCCATTATCATCAGCGTTCTGACACAGAGTCGTAAAAAGGGACAGACATTGCGGGCCTGGGGGCTGAGCGAGCATTTTCAGAAAATTTTTGACATGGTTGGAATCACCAAGTACATGACGCATCACGAAAGTGAAAGCGAAACGATAACGGCATTTGAATAGGGTAATAGCGACGTGAAACTTTTGCTTTTTGACATTGATATGACTCTGATCGACACCGCGGGCGCCGGCCGCCGCGCTATGATTCAGGCGTTCGAGGATTTATTCTCCTGTCGAAACGGCATCGAGTCCGCGCAGTTTGCGGGGCGTACCGATACCATCATCTTGCAGGATGCCCTGAACCATCACGGAATGGAACTGTCAGTGGACATTCAGCGCCGGTTCCAGACCGCTTACTTTTCGTTTTTGCAGGCCGAGCTTCTCAAACCGAATTCCAGCCAGAAAGTTTTACCCGGCATCGTTCAAATCCTGGATATTCTTCGCGATCACGCTTCGCTTAAGATCGGACTTTTGACCGGCAACTGGAGAGAAGGCGCGCGTATTAAGCTCGAGCATTTCGATTTATATCGCTATTTTGACATCGGCGCCTTCGCCGATGACTCTGGCATTCGTTCGGACCTGCCGTTTTTTGCGGCACAACGATTTGCAGAAAAAATCGGCATGCCCATCCCGCCGCACGACGTGTACATCATCGGCGATACTCCGCACGACGTCGCTTGCGCCCGTCCCTATGGCGCGCGTAGTGTTGCTGTAGCAACGGGCTTGTTTTCCACTGAGCAGTTGCATGCCTCCAATCCCGATTTTCTTTTTCCCGATCTTTCCGATTATCAGGGTTTTCTCAAAATCTTCTGATCTCCCCGCGCCCTGATTTGGATTGCTCAATCTCCGTAAACCTGCTATCTGCGGGCGGTGATCCATTCGGACCCAATTTTCTCATTTTTTTCCTTCATTACCAGACTATCGTAAATTCGCTCCGTCAAGCGTCCTCGCTTGTGGGACAGCTATGATGCGCAGGCGAAGCCGCCCGCTTGCGTATGATTGCCGATTTATTCCTACAATAGTTTTGTCATTAATCAAATTCTCGGAAGAAAAACGAAGCTCGAATTTGTTATTACTTTAGAATTCAAAAAGTACAGAGATCGTATCAGATTCATCCCTTCCTCCTCAAAATCCCTGGGCTATAACGAGCCCGGGGATTTTTTTGTTGTTTGCCACTAAAATTCTTATATTTTTCTCCGAATATATATTACAAGATGATGATTAAGAACATTTGTACATGCCTTTTTCTGTTGATGGTTTTGCTCGACACGCAACCAACGGTGGCACGGACGACCATGCCGGATTCCGTGCGTCTGAATATCGTCTTTCCGGGCGCAGGCGATACCTTGAACTTTGACCGCATCAGGTTTGCGGGCGCGGTTTTACCCGGATCGCTGGTGTGGGTGCAAGGCAATGAAACCCAGGTTTACCGTACGGGTGCCTTTGTCGGTATGGTGGATTTACAGCCCGGGATAAATGAAATCGTATTCATTGCCCTCGACAGTGCTGGTGCGTTGAGCGATACGATTCGGGTATGGCGACAACCACCGCTCACCGTCTTCCCCAGAACCCCAACGGTCATCGAACCCCATCTGGTTTCTCCAGCGGATGAGGTCTACCTTTCTGCGGGGGATGTACTGGAAGTGGAGTTTTTTGGAAGCCCCGGCGGGCTGGCCAGTTTCGCGATTGATGATATTGGCAAGAACATGCGCATGGTAGAGCTTCCAAAACGGATGAAAAATGGCTTGAACGGGTGGTACAAAGGAACCGTCCGGATCCCGCCGATAGAAGATTACAAGCCCAGACAGGTGGAGTTTAGATTTCGTGGCAACGATGGCGGGGTTTTGAGATTTGAATCGCCGGGGAGAATTCATATTTTGTCGCCCTCCACGCCGTCGGTTGGGGTCACGGCCGATACACTCAATGCCATTATGTTGAAACCGGATGGCGAAATCTGGATGGAACTGCCGCCGGACATCCGGCTGCAGGTCGTCGGTGAGCGGGCGGGGCTTAAAACCGTGCAGATTGCTGATAGAATAACCGGTTATATCACATCAAAGAGTATTTTGATGCTACCGCCGGGGACTCCGCTTCCCCAGGCAGCTGTCGGCAACATCAGCACCATCGAAGACGACGAGTGGGTTCAACTGCGGGTCAACCTCAGCGAGAGGGTGCCGGTCAAAGTCAACCAGACACTGGAGCCATCGGCCCTGGAATTGGTGTTTTATCGCTCGCTCATGGTGCGTCCCTGGATTGCCTATCCCGCGAATGACCGAACGATTCGTTCCATTCAGTGGTGGCAGCCCACCAGCGAAGTTTTTATTCTCCGCATCGATTTGAATCAGGATCAGCAGTGGGGATACAAAACCCGCTACGTTGGAAACCAATTTTGGCTCAGCATCCGCAAAAGCCCGGCTCTGTATTCGAACGAAGACTATTTGTTGTCGGGATTGACCATTACGGTCGATCCCGGGCACGGCGGGGAATCCGAAGGCGCTATTAGCCCTACTGGCCTGCTGGAGAAATCGATCAACCTCGATTACGCGAACACCGTGGCGGAGCTCTTGGAACGTGCCGGCGCCAAAGTCATTCGAACCCGGGCAACCGATACGACTTTGACTTTACCTGATCGCATGAGAATGGCAGAGGAAGCCGCGTCTCACATGTTCATTTCATTGCATAACAATTCCATTGTGCCTCCCAGCGACCCGTTGCGACCCCGCGGGGTGAGCACGTTTTACACCCTTCCTCACTCGCAGGCTCTGGCCAAGTCCGTGTTCGATCGTTTGGTTGACTTCGGGCTCAATCCGTTTGGCCGCCTCCTTTCAAGTTACTACGTTACCCGGCAGCCGAGCATGATTGCAATTTTGGTAGAGGCCACCTTCATGTCTCATCCCGAAGACGAGATGCTGTTATTGACAGACGGGTTTTTGCATGAGTTAGCGCAAGCCGTCGTGGATGGAGTTAAGGACTTCGTTCGGCCGTTGACCAGCCCTGCACCGCCTTTGCCTGAAACCAACAGCATGTTGCCTGGCGCGCCCGACACCCTACCCAATTGACCCGGTAACATTCCCAAACAGAGATAGACTAAATGGATAATATCTTAAGGGGATAATTGCCTTGACTGGGATTGGCGGAATGTTTATATTGGCCTCGTTTTGAAGTTTCCGCGTTGAAGAATTAACAGGAATAGAACGACAAGCCGGTTTGTTGCGATAAGAAGCTTGTTCATATCTGCAATTCTCAATCAACTTTTTTTGGGCGCTTATGCAGGAAATAACAACTATTGAGATCGGTATGCTCGCACTTTACGGCATAGTCATCGTGCTGCTGGTGCTTTTCGGCCTCCACAAATATTTCCTTTTGTACTTGTACATGAAGCATAAGAACCGTCCTGTTCAACTGGAGAGCGAAATGCCATCACTCCCCAGGGTGACAATACAGCTTCCTATTTACAATGAGAAATATGTGATCGAGCG
>DASWHH010000550.1:0-2023 GCA_036398295.1 bacterium | reverse complement strand
GGTGTGTTTTGGAATTCAACCTGTGATACTGCATGATCATGCGGTGATTTCCTTTGGTTTTTTTTCTATACTTCCTGACGATGCTACGCGTGAAATCCGGATTTATGAGTACGAGCGGGCGTTCGATGAAAGATTCCCATGCCCATCTCGATATAGCAGACAATGAGTGGCAGGCGATGGTTGCGGACTTCAAGAAAACTCTGGATGAATTCAAAGTACCGGCAAAAGAACAAGGCGAACTGATTGCCATCGTGGAAAGCACGAGGCCGGATATTGTTATGGGGGTAACAAAAAAGTAGTGGTGATGCAATCTTGAATGCTGGAAAATCCGCGCCTCCACAAAATTTGACCATCATCATCATTGAAGACAACCGCTACGTGCGCGAAGCCATGCACGCAGTGCTGCAAAGCGCAGCTGGTTTTGAAGTGCTGGGGGCATTCGAAAGCTGTGAATTGGCATTTGCGACGGACAAAATCGCCGATTGTGACGCGGTGTTGATGGACATTGGTTTGCCCGGCATGTCCGGAATCGATGGCGTCAGGTATTTGAACGCAAGGTACCCGGACCTCGCTATCATCATGTGCACGGTGTATGACGACGACGAAAACATCTTCGACGCCCTGTGTGCCGGCGCGGTCGGCTACCTGCTCAAGAAAGTCGCGCCGGAAGATCTGCTCAAAGCCATCCGCGACGCCGTCGGTGGCGGTTCACCTATGACACCCAACATCGCCCGCAAAGTCATCAAGCATTTTCAAAAACCCGCCACGACTCACCTTAACCAGGACGATGAGCTCACTGAGCGTGAAATTGAAGTATTGCACTTACTGGCGCACGGTAAGTCATATGCAGCTATCGGCGGTGAACTGTTCCTTTCGGTGGATGGAGTACGCTATCACATTCGACATATTTATGAAAAGCTGCAAGTTAATTCCCGGACACAGGCCATCGCTAAAGGATTAAAAGAACGACTTATTCAGCCGCCGCGGTAAATAAAATCGCACGCCAACTTTGCGTCCTTTGCGGCCAGAAACTTTGCTAGAAAAACACATTGTTGCTGATTTGTAGTACGAATCTCTTGATTTAAGAACGAACCGGCAATCATGCTCAAACTGGCGTCCTCGCCTGCCTCAAGGGAAGACGAGTGACGGTGCCGCGAGCCTGTGCCGTTCATTTTCCTAAGGGCAACTCCCAGATTTGTGCCACCAAATCATGGCCAAAACTGTGGTGAGCTTTCTCTTCAACAAGTTCGAAACCTGCCTGTTCATAAAGGTGTCGCGCTTCAACCAGAACGCTTTGTGTCCACAGCTTGATCTTTTTATAGCCAGCGCGTTTTGAAAAATCTATGCATTCATCGATGAGCCGCTTGCCGAGACCCCGGCCTCTGGACTTCGGTTCTACCAAAAGAATGCGCAATTGCGCCACTTTCTCGCCCGCATCGACAATCATTATAGAACCTACTCCTTCCCCCTCTTGCTCCGCGATCCACAGCCGCTCGCGTTTAGGGTCATGTTGTTGGATGAAACGCGCCAGGATATCCGCCACCAGAGCTTCGAAGCTTTCATCAAATCCATATTCTTCGGAGTAGAGCACGCCATGCCGGTGAATGATCCAACCGATGTCGCCAGGCTGATGGGACCGCAGCACGAAAGCCACCAGAGATCGGGACTCGGGCTGCAGAATGTTGCCAATCGTCTGCATGGCGTGAAGCAGGCGATGCTGATCTTCCTGGGAGAGGTTTTGGAGTACGGACTCTGTTTCCCGGCTCGAGCGGTCGTTGAGCACGGAAAAAGTCTTGCGGCCCTTCGCTGTGAGTTTCAAAAGTCGATAGCGATTATCGGATTTCGAAGGCGTTTTCAGGATCAAGCCATTCTTCTCGAATGTGGTCAGAAGACGGCTGAGATAGCCGCGGTCTATGTCAAGCTCGTTGATGAGGTCGCTGGCGGTGGAATCTTCATGCTGGGCCAATTCAAAAAGGATCCGTGCTTGAGTAAGTGAAAACGGAGTCTTCAGCAAACCTTTGTT
>DASWHH010000549.1:0-3389 GCA_036398295.1 bacterium | reverse complement strand
CTATCCATCACCACGTCGGAGGCATCATGTGTCCTAATCAAAAACTTCTTTCAATTAGTTGTCTTCTGTTTATGACTATGGTAGTTGGTGCTCAAGGCTTAGAGGTGTCCACGCGGCAGAGACCCGCAAATGTGCGGCCTGCTCTAAATGGGCGCTCACCATTGTTTCGCTCCAGCAAAGCTCTCTTTGGCCAACGGAGGCGATCTCAATCACGATCGCATTGAGGATTTATTAGTGGGTTTACCCTATGTTTTATTGCAACAATGCATATGGTCTGGCAGAGGATGTAAGCGAAGTGTTTATTTATTACGGTGGAACGCTGTTATCGACAGACGGTGTCATGGATTTTATATTAAACCAGCGGTTTGACAACAACGACGCCGCCAGCTCCAGCCGCGTCTATCGCTATGAGATCTCGGCAGATCTTGTATCAGTTGAAGATCGGAAAACGGAGTCGCCTCCCAGGGATTTCATGTTACAACAGAGTTATCCCAATCCCTTCAATCCAACCACGGTCATATCCTATACTGTCCCTACTGCTGCGCATGTGAAACTGGAGATTTTTAACATCAAGGGAGAGATCATTCAAGCTCTGGTAGATGAATTCAAATCTAGGGGGTCCTACTCTGCGCGTTTTGACGCGAGTAAATTCACTTCAGGTTTGTATTTTTACCGGCTGACCACCGGTCCTTTTCAGCAAACCCGCAAAATGATCCTGGTCCGATAGACCGGCTTTTCGCTGATATCCATCCGTTGTTGCATCGAGGAATCCCCTTGTTAAGGTCGAGGGATTCTTCGGTGCAGTCCTTATTATTGCATTTCCCCTAAAAAGATTCTAATTTTCCGCAATTGGATTTCCTGACGTCAATTGTCAAAAAAAGTGAGGAGCCATGCGGCTGAAAAACAAAATGGCGCGTTGGATAAGGCATTGTGTTTTTGTTCTGATTTCACTGCTCTTTTTTTCAAGGCTGCTGGCCAATGACCCCGACGCCCAGACCATCCGGGCCAAAGTTCGGGACTACCGTGCGCAGAACGAGTCTGTCATTCTAAAAGAATTGGTTGACTTGCTCGCCATTCCCAACGTAGCCGCGGACCGGGACCACATTCAAAAGAACGCTCACCATTTGCTGACCATGTTGTCAGCGCGCGGCATCCGGTCGCAACTGCTGGAGGTTGAGGACGGGCCGCCGGCCGTGTACGGCGAACTGCTCTCACCGGGCGCAACAAAAACGGTCATCTTTTATTCGCACTACGACGGCCAGCCGGTGAATCCGAAAAATTGGGCCTCCGATCCCTGGCAACCGGTATTCCGCGACCGACTACAAACTGAAGGTGGGAAAGCCGTGACCCTCGCCGAGCTGCCGCT
Organism: bacterium; assembly: GCA_036398295.1. Classification (GTDB taxonomy): domain Bacteria; phylum Zhuqueibacterota; class Zhuqueibacteria; order Oceanimicrobiales; family Oceanimicrobiaceae; genus DASWHH01. Next base: position 2,023 of record DASWHH010000549.1, on the reverse strand, counting down.
ACCGGTCAATCCGGAGTGGCGACTGTACGCCCGCTCTGCCAGTGACGATAAGGCGCCGATCATGGCCATGTTGACCGCCATCGATGCCCTGCGCGTGTCGAATATCCCACTTTCGGTGAACGTGAAATTTTTCTTTGAAGGCGAGGAAGAAGCTGGCTCGCCTCACCTTGGGGAGATTCTCGAAAAGTACTCACAATTGCTGCAAGCCGATCTCTGGCTGTTCTGCGATGGTCCGGTGCACCAGACCCGCAAGATGCAGGTGGTGTTCGGCGCGCGCGGCGTGACCGGCCTCGGCATTACGGCTTATGGCCCCGCGCGTCCCTTGCACAGCGGACATTACGGCAACTGGGCGCCGAACCCTATCGGACTGTTGGTTCACCTGCTCGCCAGCATGCGCGACCTCGATGGCCGAATTCTCATCGCTGGCTTTTACGATGAGGTGCTGCCCATCACGCAAACCGAACGGCAAGCCATCGCCGCAAGTCCGGATATCGATGCGGCCTTAAAGGAGGAACTGGGGCTGGCGTGGAGCGAAGGAGGCAAACGTCTGGAGGAGCAGATCATGCAGCCGGCGATCAATTTTCGCGGCATCTACTCCGGCGGTGGGACGGCCGGCAACACCATTCAGAGTGATGCCACGGCTGTGGTAGGTTTCCGCTTAGTGCCAGATCAGACCATCATGAAGGTGCGCCAAAGAGTGGAGGCGCACATCCGCAAACTGGGGTATCACATCGTTCATGAAACGCCCGATCACGAAACCCGGCGCGCCTATCCTAAAATTGTGAAATTGGAATGGGAGAGCGGTGGTTATCCGCCGCTGCGCACGTCGATGGATCTACCGGTTTCACAGGCCTTGTTAAAAGTTGTGGAGGAAAGCGTTGGTGAAGCGATTGTGAAGCTGCCCACCGCAGGCGGGAGTCTCCCCTTGCATATTTTTTTTGAAACTCTGCAAACGCCGGTGATCGTTGTCCCCATGGTCAATCATGATAACAACCAGCACGCTGAGAATGAGAATTTGCGCATCCAGAATTTGTGGGAGGGAATAGAATTGTATGGCGGGATTATGGCGCGCTTGGGGTTGGTGTGGGAGTAGCACTTTCAAAGGAAAATACTTGCCTTCTTTATTAAAAAGGTCAGAGACCGTTTTCAATCAGTTGTGTGCGGCTGCAGCGACTCTCCAGTAGTCGGAGTCATCATCATTGGTTGACGAGAGTTTCAGAAAAAAGCTTGCTAGTTAGAATACTTATACGTATAATCATGGCTATGAATACGCATTCCAAAGGATAGCCATGAAAACAAAACTCAATTTGACAATCGATGAAGATCTTGTTCCTTTAAGCAAGGAATACGCGACGTCCCGCGGGATATCCGTGTCCCAGCTCGTGGAGGAGTTGCTCAGAGAAGTCATCGAAAATGACGGCCCCGCTTTCTCTGAGAAATGGCGCGGGCGTTTTAAGCCGGCTCGAAAAGAGGGACCCCGGTATAGAAAGTTGAAAGAGCGTTTTTTGGCATGATTACTCTAATCGACACGGATGTGTTGATCGATGTCGCCCTGGACCGACAACCTTTCGCTGAGCACTCCTCTGGTGTGTTAGACGCCGCCCAAAGGCGCTCTTTTGAATCGTACATTGCCTGGCATAGCGTTTCTAATTTCTATTACATTGTGGAATCAACGACATCCAGCAGTGCAGCGAAGAATTTTATGATTGACTTATTGAACTTTGTTGAAATTGCTCCAACGGCCACTAAGGATGCAGTCTACGCTGCCATGCTCGACCTTTCTGATTTTGAGGACGCCTCACAAGTCGCGGCGGCCAAGTGCTGCGGAGCGGAATATATCATAACGCGGAACGTTCAACACTATAAACGAAGTCCCATCCCCGCTCGCACGCCTCAAGCTCTCTTGCGATTGTTGGCTTCATGAGAATCAAGTTTCTTTATGCACGCTCTGACGCGGGGATGGGTTGAGAAAGCCGAGGGTGATTTTCATACCGCCAGCCGGGAAATGCGAGCCCGCAAATCG
>DASWHH010000548.1:0-3754 GCA_036398295.1 bacterium | reverse complement strand
CGGAGGCACCATCGTTGGCACCGGGAACGGGCCGAGAATGGTTGGCCGGCTCGCCGTCTTCATCAGCCCAGGGCCGGCTGTCCCAGTGGGCGCATAGCAGCACGCGCTCGCCTTTTTCAAGCCCGAAACTGGCAATTACGTTGGTGAGCGTGACGCTTTGATCGGTGCGGGGCAGGTTTTGCAGAAACGGCTGGTGGCTGACCCGCGCGCCAAAATTTTGCAATTCTTTAGTAAGGAATGCCAGGCAATCGCGATGAGCCGGCGTCCCCGGAACGCGCGGGCCAAACTCACACTGTGTGATCAAATATTGAAACGCGTGGCTGGCATCGAAAATTGGCACCGTCGCATTCCCCGCAGAACCGCATGCCCATGATTCCACAAATGCTATGAAGAACAGAAAGAATGAACGATGAAGTTGGATGATTCTCTCCTCCAATCCTCAAAATGATACAGAAGACAGGCAAGATAACAGGACCGTAAAGCGCGCGCTTCGACGCCACTCAGATAAAAGTCAAGAAATGGCTTCCGCTGATTTTCAGCTTACAACTAACGCTGCTGCAACTGAAGCGCGACGCCGACACGCAAAGTTAGCAAAAAAATTATTTGACCTGAATAGCACTGGAAGCATCGACTCTGCAAATTCGGCGAAAATTGTTTTGAAAGTTTCTGCGATTTGTGCAATTGGTGGTTAGCAGACTAATTCCCCCTGATTGAGATATTGACATCGATCCCAAATTCCTGTATCGAGGTCTTGCCGGCGCGTTCGCTGTCGGTGGTACCGACTTCAAAGAAAGCGCCGCCGCGCACGCGGTTACTGAACGAATAGGTCAAACTTGGACGGACCGCCCAGCGGTTGGTGCGGTCCTGAACTTCAAATTGATCTTCGCCATCGACCTGCGACAGACTGCGTTCCGTAATGACATCGCTTTTCGTAAACGTGAAATTGAAATCGATGGAATTCTTCAACTCACCTTTATTGAATGGCCAGATGGGAAGGCGAAACCCGGATTGCTTGGCATAGGTCGCGGTCATTGAAATGTCTGACCGGGTAGTGCGGTTGGCGCCGCTGCCAACGGCCTTGCTGCGGCTGAGGGTAACCGAACGGTTCATCTGAAGGTTGCCGGTGATGCCGTTGTTGAAGTTAAGATCCAATTTGCCGAGCGGGCGGAAGTTGGTGGTGAAATTCTCCTGGGTGATCCGATCCGGCGTGCCGCTCCAGGTGATGTCCCTTTGCCCCGAAAAGCTGTGACTGAACCCGACGGTACGGAAAAGGTGGCTGAATAGTGGCAGTTTTTCAAGGCCGGCAATGCGGACGGTGAACTCTGGAAAGGGCATGTCAAACTTGCTGAAGCGCAGCCAGTTGTCGGAGTAGCTGCCGGAAATCTGCGTGGTTTCGTTGCGCAGCTCGCTGTGATTGTAGGAAATTCCAACGTCAAACGCGCGGCCGAGGGTGAGGCCGGAGCCGGCGCGATAGGATCGATTGTCACTGAAATTGATGGACTGCGTGGCCAAACCCTCAACGGTGCCGATATTGGTGGTGTCCGATAAACCGAATTGGAACGCCAGGCTGGGTTGACCTTGATCCAGGCCATACTGGCTGACGTTGGTGCGCTCGGTGTAATTAAAGGTGACGTCCCGGAATTTGGAGAAGAAACCGCCCAGCAGTTTCAGGGGATTGAGCGAAAAACCGCCGTCGCCCTCTTTCTTACCCTCCTGAAAAATCACCAGCTGGTTGGGCCGCGGATTGGAGCCGGAATCGGGATCCCGACGGTCGCCTCTACCGGGCGTGGTAGTTGGGCGTTTTTGTCCCCCGCCAAAAACCGACCGCGCCAACTGCTGAAAACGCAGGGTGAAATCGGCGGAACGGGTGACACTGTTGGTGGCGCTCCTGCCCGTCAGGCCCTGCTGGATATTGTCGTTAAAAGTATAATTAGAGGTAAAGCTGAAAGAGTTGTTGAGCCAGCTGAAGAGGGCCGGGTTATAGCGAGCCGAAAAGTTTTGCGAGACGTTGAGGTCCCGCGGTTTGTTGGTGAAGATGTTATAAAGCTTCTGGTCGCGCATGTCCGCCTTGTGAGTCCGGGTGATGTCGACCACCAGGCTTTCAAAAACTTTCATGTTGGCGCGGGCGCTGCGATCGACTGCAAAACTCTCGGTTTGGACGGTCCGGGCGGAATCCTGGTTGGCGGTGCCTTGCAAACGGTTCCGGGAACTCTGTTCGGTGCGGGCGCCATTGGCGCGAAACGAGATGTTTTGCGGCGTATAATAAAACTTGGTGGCGCGCGCCTTGCCAATCAGGGGAAGATTGGGTACCCATGAAAACAGGGAGATGTAATTGTCCCGGCCAAAATCGATGCGGTAATCGAGATTCCCGCTCCACGAAGTGTTGTTGGAAAATACCGTTGTGGGATTTTCCGCATGACTGTTGGTTTGGCCTAAACTAAAGGAGAGCTTATCGAGAGTGTTCTTAACAAAAAAATTGGTGGAAGTGGCCTGCCGGCGAAAGCTGATATTGAAGCCGCTTTGCTGGCTGGCAGAACGCACCAATCTTAACTCATCTTGGGCGAGGTCACCGGTAACTAAGCGATCGCGGCCCGGGAAATATTTGGGGGTTGAGTTGCTTTGGCGATAATTGAAACTGACCGGAATGGCCAGCCCCCAGGAGGCTGGCAGGAACTTATCGACACCGATGTTGGCGTTAATACTACCCGAGGTGCGATTGTCACCGTTGCCAAATCGCTCGGCGACGTTGTGGAAATCCGCGTCTCTTTTTTCGATATCGCCGCTCACCGTGGCAAAATCGGCAATTTGCATATTGGCGCGGAAACGCACCGCCATGCCCCTATCACGGTCCACATCCGAAAGCCGCAACTCGTTAAACCAGACTTCCCCGGTAAATCTCTGGCTCGGGTCCAGGTTCTTGATTCCGATAATCAATGCCTTGATGTTCGTCAACGAGGGATTGCCTTTCTTGCGCACGGATTTGCTGCTGTCGGCCGTCAAGTATTTGACCACTGAGTCGCTGAGCAGGTCGGTGAATTCCTGCAGGCGCACGTCCATGCTGTTTTTGACCGGGCTCCAACCTTCATAAATGGTTGATCGATATTCGTAGTAGTTGTTGATGTCGGCGCCGAAGCGGAAAAAGTATTCGAAGGGGGTGGCAGCGGAAGTGTCGCCGGGTATCTGCACCGGGCTGGTTATGTCGTTACGGCCGTAAACGAACATGCGGATGCGGTCATAGTTGAGATAATTCTCCGGCTGGAAGAGACTTTTTAGCGTCACGCCGACATTGGCACCGGTCGCCCCCTGCAATTCCGTGGCCTTCAAAACGATGGATTGTTCACGCGCGCGCACGCCGCTGACCCGGTCTTCCTCACCTTCGACGCCAATTTCATTAAGGGTCGCCGCATAAATCGGGTCGTCGTGGGTGTTGATTTGGGCGACGGCCACGGTGGTATCTTCGAAGCCAAGGCTGAAATCGAACTCATTGCGGGTGCTGCCCAATTCCTTCCAATCGCTGCCCACGAGGTTGATTTCGGCAATTCTGATGCCAATTCTATTCTGACCAAAGTTTTGCGGATCGTCCACCTCCAACCACAGGCGGGCAAAGGCGATTTGAGTGGAGTTGGGATTGCCAATTTTTAATGAATCGATCGTGGTCTCAAAAGGAATACGATAAAGCTTCCATGGGCCACCGGCTGCTGTAGGATTTCCTCCTACAATTAAAGCCGTATCGGGATGATTGGGAGCGAGCGAA
>DASWHH010000547.1:0-1950 GCA_036398295.1 bacterium | reverse complement strand
AGTCGCTCGTTGTCATCCCCGCATGCTTTTGCAGCTGTGGCGAATAAAAAATCGGACGCAGATTTGCGCAGATAAACGCTGATTCTTCTTTTTTAGAAATAACAAAACCGCGAAAGCTCTTTCAGACTCTGTGAAAATCTGCGTTACCCAGCGTCCAAAAAATGATTCTGCAACAGCCTGATGCTTTTGGCGCGAATCCATTTGCGAGGATGGATGCCCGACAATCCAGATGCGTCGCATAGGCGTCAACTTAAGAGCAAAAGAAGCAATCTCGCCAGTCTAGCGCTCGCCTGACGATGAACCGTCAGGCTACGATACGAAAGAAGGCTTACGCCGCCTTATCAGTCGGATTTATTCGACTTGCATCCAGTAGCGGGGGAATTCATTTCCCAGCGTTTCTGAGACATGGCTCGAAAACGCAAAGCTTAGGTTGACGCGAAAACGATGCGTCGGGACGGGCATGACAGGTTTCTATCGTGTAGGTATGGCTCGCCGAATCCACCGCAAATTGGGATTTAATTCGTGTTAATTCGTGCAATTCGTGGTTTTATCCCACCTTGTTGAAGAAAAGCGGATACGAAACCGTCACGGTACCCTCATCGATGGGCGGGTATTTCCACCTGCGGACAAAATTCAAAATTTCCCGCTCAAATTCCTCATCGCTGACCGTGGACGAAGCAACTTTGGCGCTGCTCACCGAGCCGTCGGCTGCTATGGTCACGTCCACCACAATTTTGCCCCGCAGCTCCGGATTCTTTTTCAGATATTTGTTATAAATGTAGGTGAGCCGGCCGGTATAAGACATCATCACCCCGCGCACCGATTCCTCTGAACGTTTGCCCAAACCACCGCCCGTGCCGCGCATGCCGCCAATCTGATCGAGCTGAATCTGTCCCTTTTCTCCCAACGATACCGACTCCACTTGATTGACATCCTTTAGAATATCGTCGATGCCGCCGCCCAGCGGACTGGTTCCCACCAGGGCATCGGGATCGATGTCGCCGCCGTTGGATGAACTGCGCCCGACCTGCAAGTTGCTACTGGACATCACCGCGTCTAATTCTTTGACGAGGCCTTGGTCGAGCAAGAGGTCAGTCAATGAACTCGATTGGGTGCTACCGCCGATTCCGGTCAACAATCCCAGCACCCCCTGCGTTTCCGGTCGCGTCTCGCGTTTGCTCAAGTCGTCGCGATTGCGTTGGGCCGCTTCTTCGCCGCCGCTTTCTTCCTCTTCGCTGCCAGTGCCACGGGAACCGGCGCGTCCGATCTCCGTCCCCATTTCAGCCGGGCTTTTGACGATGAATTTCGCGAAACGTTCCGGCACATCGAGGGCTTTCAATCTCTGCGTCGGATCGACTTTAAACTGGCTTATGTAATTTAGCAGCAAACCGTGTAGAGCAAACATTAGTAGCAAGATAGCCTTGAATTGCCAGTCCCGCGCGAGATTTTTGAGGGTGACATAGGTCCACGAGTAGCCTTTAAAATTGCGAAGCTCCGCCAGCAGCGGATCCTCGGGATCGGCGCCGACAAATTGAAAGGTGATCTTGGCATCACCAGCGAGGATGTAGCCTCTTTTGTCCTGCGTCAACGGATAAAAATAACTCTCATCCTTTTTGGGAAGCAGATTGTGCAAGATGAGATCTCTGAATCTCAACCGGGAATCGCCGGCCTCCACCTCGCCGTTCATAAATTTCCGGTAGCGCAGTTGGTAGTGGTTATTCTTTTTCTCGAACAACGTATGCCGTGCCGGATATTCGTCGCCGTATATCGTCAAGTCATTGTGCGGATCCTTGCCGATGGTGAAATGGTCTTCGTGGTTCAACCGAACTTGTGAGACTTTACCAGCCTGCTCTATCGTTAAGAAAAGTTGTTTGCTGAGTTTGGCCATCGTCAAACTTTATCCTGCTGGTTCACGGCCAACATCATGTTGTTGAAACCAACCTGCCCGCA
>DASWHH010000546.1:0-3685 GCA_036398295.1 bacterium | reverse complement strand
CACGTGATTGGCGGGCCGGCGTGCAGCAGCAGATTTTCTTTCATGCCGGGAATCACGTCCAGCGCTTTGCCCAGTCCGATCAGAGTTGCGCGCGCTTCGATCAGGCGAGTGGTGGCTTCCGTGTTGGCTTTATCGATATTCATTTTTAGGATCCTTTTTTGACGGGATTAACAGGACAAAACAGGATTGAGGCCGGTCAATCCAAACGAGATTGTCATTCCGAATCCCGACGCTTTGTCGGGTGAGGAATCTGGCGTCGAACAGATCGCCAGGATATCAAATAGGTTGTGAGTGCATTCCCGAATCCATTCTTCGTCAGGTTTCTCGACTCCGCTGCGCTCCGCTCGCCTGCCTGCCGCAGGCAGGAAACGACAATTGAATTAAGAACGTGCCACGCACTTTCGAAGTGCGTGGCACGTAATATACGCTTAAACCGTGGTTATGCTTTTTTCATGCGTTCGAGGATCGACATCAGCTTCTCGTTGCCGCCGGCGGGTGGACGCCAATCTACGTGCACAACCGTTGCGCCTTGCGAGGAGAGACTGGCCTGAAACGACTCCAGTCCAACATTGATCGCCTGCACTGGTTTTTGAATGAACTGCAAATCCACCGGTGGCCAATTCGTTGGCGCGTTTGAATTCTCAAAATAGCGGCCAATATAAAACGCCGCCTGCGACGGACTCGTCTCCACCCGCGCGCCAGCGACTTTGAACCGCTCGAGCTGCGACGAAAAATCCTGTGGGTCTTCATCCGTGCCGACCAGCAACACGATGACTTCCAACAGACGTCTGTTTTTGTGGGCATCTTTCAGCGTTCTTTCAATGGCCGGTGCCAGCTCACTCGCCGGATCCGGATGGGCGCCGTAGCCCAAAACCACATCCAGCAGAATCAAGCCCACTTGCGGATCGGCGGCTTCTTTGTGGAATCGTTCGAGGCGGAGCGTGTTGTCCAGCATCGGGTGCGGACGGCCGACGGTGAATTCATCTTCGCCCAAATCGAGTATCGTATGCTCGCGGCTGAGGAGCGAGTCCGGCAGCTTTTGCTCTTTTTTCAGGGGAATATTTGAGTAAATGTTGGGGAGATAGTTTTGCAAAATCAGCAGCGTCTCGTAAGCCAGCGTGCCGCCGGAAAAAAGCGCACGCAAATATCGAGAATTTTCCGGCGTCGCCTTTTTAGTTTCCACCGGAATTTTTATTTTGGATTTTGCTTTCGACAACTCAACGGCAACATCCGCTGCCTCGTCGAGTGAATCAACAAAATGAATATGACTTGCGCTCGGATCTTTCACCGGTGAGTAGCCGATGAAATTAATGACCACGGGTTTCTCCGACTGCCGCGCTTTTTGCAGGAGCTTGGCGGTGACTTCCGCCGCTGGCGGTTTGGAGATCAGCACGATGACTTTCGTGGAATCGTCTCTCAATAACAGATCGAAGGCTTGCATTGCCGCAATTCCGCCAACCGCCGCTGACAGATCTCGACCTCCTGTGCCGAGGGCATGGGTGATGCCGCCACCCAATTGATGGATGCGGGAGGTCACCTGCTGCAGGCCGGTGCCGGATGCGCCCACCAGTCCGATGGGGCCGTTGCGGATTTTGTTGGCAAAGCCGAGTCCGATGCCGTTGATGATCGCGGTACCGCAATCCGGTCCCATGACCAGCAGACCGTTTTCGGCGGCGTGTTTTTTTAGAGAGATTTCATCGTCCAACGGGACATTGTCGCTGTACAAAAAGACGTTCTTTCGCAGCCGCAACGCCTCTTTTGCAACGCCCGCCGCGTAACGTCCGGGCACCGACACCAGCACCCACGCCGCGTCCGGCAGCATTTGCGCGGCGGCCTCCAAAGTTTTCGGCCGATAGTCCTGCTGGCCGGTGCTGCGCCGGCGGCTCAGCAAGTCATCAACTCGGGCTAAAGCTGTTTCAGCGGCTTCGGCGTCGTGCGCGGAGATGCTGATGATCAAGTCGGTTTCCACCGCCTGCTCTGCTTCTCCGGTCAGCAAACCATTCTGCTGCAACAGCGCTTTGTTGGCGTGATTGCCCATCATCACGCCGGCGTTGGTCACACCCGGCAGTCTGAGCAATTGCGATTGCAGCTGCATCAAAGTCACGGAGTCGTAATAACTACCGCGACGAATCTCGACTTTGATTTCCGGCATGATTCAAAAGAGTCGACCACGGAGTGGCACGGAATTACACGGATTAAAACAGTATCATTCAGTGTTTAGTGTCTTGATTTCCTGGAACAAAAATAAAATCCATTCCTTTGCGCTTCTTTGCGTTTTCTTAGCGAACTTTGCGGTTTAGTTTGCTTGCGTCTATGCTGCGCCGTGTAGATCCATGGCTGATAAATATTCATTCAAATGATTTTGTCCTCAATCATTTTGTCTTTTTATTTGATTGTGTATCGCCCGGCCAAAATCGACTCGTACGCCCCAATCATCTTGTCCATCAGCCGGTCCAGTCCCCCATCCACTTTTTGGGCCGCGGGATGGCCTTCGTGCCAGGCGATGATTTCTTCCGCGCCGCGACTGAACGGGATGCTGGCGACGAAATCTGGCACTAAGCGTTTAATTTTGGTGTTATCGAAGATCATGCTGTGCGCTTTGTCTCCTAAAAGGCCAGCGCCCCATTCCGCGTCAAACGCAGCGATTACCTCCGACGGAATGTGCAACAGGTTCGCGTTGGCGCCGGCGGCATGGGCGACGATTTCAAATATCTGGTTCCAGGTCAACACCTCATCCGAAGTGATGTGTACCGCCTCGCCAATTGCATGCGGATTGCCAAGCAGTCCCACAAAGCCTTTGGCGAAATCGCGATGATGGGTCAAGGTCCACAGGGAGGTGCCATCCCCGTGAACGATGATTTTTTTTCCTGCTCGCATCCGCTGCACGGTTGTGTACTTTCCGGCTATCGGCAGCGACGTCGCATCATAAGTGTGGGAGGGCCGCACGATGGTGATCGGGAATCCCTCCTGACGATAGGCTGCCAGCAATCGTTCTTCGCAGGCAATTTTCGCGCGTGAATACTCCCAGTACGGATTGTACAGCGGCGTCGATTCGGTGATAGGCAAACTCGCCGGTGGCGTTTGATAGGCGGAGGCTGAGCTGATGAAGATGTACTGCCGGGTGCGGCCGCGAAAGAGCTCCAAATCGGTCTCGATGTGATCCGGTGTGAAGGCGATCCAGTTCACCACAACATCGAATGTATGGCCTTTTAAGAGCCGGCGGACGGCATCTTTATCGCGGATATCGCCCTGCAGGATTTTCACCGATTTTGGTATGGGGCGCGTCGTCTGGCCGCGATTGAGCAGAACCACCTCGATGCCGCGCTCAACTGCCAATGGCACGCACGCCGAGCTGATGATGCCGGTACCACCGATGAAGAGGGTTTTCACCTATTCCTCCAAATTTTCAACGGCAAGGTAAAGGATCAACGTCTATTCTTGAAGATCCTTTGGAAAAAACTTGAGTGTTTCTTTTTTGTCAGTTTCAGAGACCTTTAAAGAATCAAGAGCTGCATCTATTCTGTCTTTGCAAAGCTTTAGCTCTTCTGGGTTTTAAATCTGATCCAAGGTAGCCCATTCTCGTTGCCAGATCAGCTCCGAGTTGTAAATTAATCTTTCCGGCTTCTCTAACTGCCGAAATGGTTGCGTAAGCTTCCCGTTTTATGTCACGAAGTGTAATTTAGAT
>DASWHH010000545.1:0-2008 GCA_036398295.1 bacterium | reverse complement strand
TTCTAACAAGCTGACCAAATTCGCCGGTGGCCTGCCCCACGAGAAATTTTTGGCCTCACAAAAGTTCATCCAGGAGGAAGCCATCCGCGGCATCGAGAGTCTGAATTTTCTGCTGGTGGAAGCCATGGAGCAAATCTACTTCATGCTTCTGCGTCAAGCTGAGGGTGAATTTGGTGACGTGAAGCAACGCCTGACGGCGGATTTCGTGCAAAAACCGGCGTGGCAAAACGAGGTGATGATGCGCGTCAAGAGGCTGGTTCAGGAGATGCGTCGGTTTACCAGCCAAATGACCAGGTTTTTGCAGGAGGTGGAAAACTTCAGACACAAGCTCGGCCCCACAGTTATATCATTGACCATTGATTTGCAGGCGCAGTGCGATCGCCTCGACGCTGCCGCCAACACCATCGAACAAGTTTTGTTGACGCAGGGCGAAGAGAACATCCGTTGGATCGAAGTGAAGGAGGGCTACAAGCAATCGAAAGTAGTGCGGCTGCGCTCCGCGCCGCTGGATGTGGCAGGAATTTTGAAGGAGCACGTCTATTCTAAATTCAAGAACGTGGTGATGACCTCAGCAACGCTAACGGTGGAAACGCGTTTTGAATTTTTGAAGAACCGCCTCGGGTTGGACTTGCTTGAGCCTCAGCAGATTTTAGAACAAGCGCTGCCGGCGCCTTTCGATTACGAGCGGCAGACGCTGGTGGCGGTACCCACCGACATCTCTGACCCCAAGCATTCACAGTTTGTGGACGAGCTGCCACGCTTTATTTTGCCGGCGATCGAAATCAGTCGCGGCCGGGCGTTCGTTCTGTTTACTGCGTACGGCTTGTTGAACATTTTGTACAATCGTCTCAAGCCAGAAATCGAACAACTGGGTTACAACGTCTATCGCCAGGGACAAGAGAACCGCCACCGCCTGCTGGAGCGTTTCAAGAACGATGTTACGTCGGTGTTGTTCGCTACCGACAGCTTCTGGGAAGGGGTCGATGTTCACGGCGAGGCGCTGGAGCTGGTCATCATCACCAAGCTGCCGTTCAAGGTTCCCAGTGAGCCGATCATCGAGGCGCGGGTGGAGGCGATTGAGCGCCGGGGCGGCAACGCCTTCTTGGAGTACGCGCTGCCGCAAGCAGCCATCAAATTTCGACAGGGATTTGGCCGGCTGATTCGGCGCAAAAGCGATCGTGGCGCCGTCTTAATTTTGGACAAACGCGTGATTACCAAAAGCTACGGCCGAATTTTTTTGAAATCGCTGCCCGAATGCCGGCATGTCGCCGGACCTGCCGCCGAGGTTTTCAATGAGATGCGGGATTTTTTTTTGAGTTCCGGGCTCAGCATTTTTAGCCGAAATAACCCACGAAAAGCCTAACCCTGATCCCTGCAGGGAGGCCGATCATGAGCCTCGCGATTGAGAGGGTAGGGTCAGATGTTCAACATTCGAAATTCCGTGTTCGATATTCGATATTTCTTAAATTCGTTAACGGGCTTGCCCATTCGTCATGGGTTCGTGGTCCCACCAGTAAGGTTTTGCCAGCATCTTCTCCGCCGGCCAGATTTGTTTGAGGGTGTTGGCGTCGTAAAGCAACCCGTTTTTCATCACGTATTGAATCGTGTTGGTGTTGTGAATGTTTTCCACAGGATTCATTTCCAACACCAGCAGGTCGGCGAGCTTGCCCGTTTCCAAAGAACCTAAATCCTTCGCAAAACCGATGGCCTCCGCGCCGAAGATGGTGGCGCAGCGCAGTGCATCTATTTCGGACATCCCGCCCGATTGCACCGACCAAAGCTCCCAGTGATATCCCAAGCCCTGCAGTTGTCCATGGCTGCCGATGCAAACTCGTCCGCCGGCCGCTACGATTTTATTGGCCTGGGCGGCGTGCTGATAGTGGACGTGCTCGTCGTTGTGAAACCACGGCCGCCGACGAGTCAACTTGTCGATTTCGGTGTGCGGCACAAACCGGCGCAGCTTGGCGTCGTCGTGGACTTCGGTGTTGGTGTAATAGTAATTTTCGGC
>DASWHH010000544.1:0-2833 GCA_036398295.1 bacterium | reverse complement strand
GGGATGGCCGGATCTTCACACCGCCGCTCGCGGCCTCTATTTTGCACGGCATTACCCGCGACAGTGTCATGAAGTTGGCGAAAGACTTGAGTTACGTAGTTGAGGAGATGGTGATGCCGCGCGAATTCCTGTATATTGCGGACGAAGTATTTTTCACAGGCAGCGCCGCAGAAGTGAGCCCGATCAAATCCATTGATCGCATTGCAATTGGCGCGGGACGACGCGGCCCCATAACCGAAAAAATCCAAAAGCGCTTTTTTGGAATTCTGGCCGGGGAAATTGAAGACAAGCACGGGTGGTTGACGTTTATCTAAACGCCTGGTCGAGATGCTGAAAATATTGCAGACGGCCCGGTGCTTAGAGGTTTTGATCTCTAAAAAGTAAAAGAGACACCAAGATAAATGAGCAGGCGAGTTGCGCGAGAGTTAGCTCTCCGAGCCTTGTATGCGCAGGAGATGTCGGGCAATCCTATTCAAGGCATTGTCTTGGAAATGATTGATAGTAGTCGGGAAGAAGACAAGGACAAAGAGTTTGCGCGAGAGCTGTTTGTGCACAGCGCTCAAAAGAAGAAGGACCTCGACAGCTTTATTATCAAGCGAACCAAGAACTGGGATTTTGAACGGATTGCTATTATCGACAAGCTCGTCATGCGACTCGCCATCTGCGAGTTCCTGCATTTCGAAGATATTCCCCCTAAAGTTTCCATCGACGAGGCCATAGAAATCGTCAAGAAGTACAGCACCGAAAACAGTGGTCAATTCATCAACGGGATTTTGGACGGCGTTTTACAGGATCTTAGAAACGCTGACTTGTTAAAGAAAAAAGGCAGAGGTTTGAGCTAATTTGCCGGAAGGACGCGGGTTCTGAAAAAGTATGGTTCAGCTGATCACTAAAATTTTTGGCAGTAAACACGACAGAGACATTAAACGCATGACTCCGATCGTTGAGCAAGTCAACGATTTTTTTGCACAATTCGACAGCCTTTCGGATGATGACCTTCGTCGCAAAACGCAGGAGTTTAAGAAACGAATCTCGGAAGCCACAACGGAAATTTGCGGAGAATTGGAGCGGGTAACAAAATTATTGCACGCTGATGTGGTCGACACCAATGGCCATGACGGTCAAACCGGCGCTGCCGGGATGACCGATATCGAAGAGGTCACCGATGCCGAGCCAGCTGATGCGGATAGCTTGCGCAACGAATTCAAAACACTTGAAAAGCAGGAACACGAAGCGATCCAGCAGGTATTGAATGAAATTCTGCCAGAAGCCTTTGCGGTCGTCAAACAGACCTGCAAGCGTTTGCTGGGCCGCAAATGGAAAGTCTGCGAACTGGAAATCCACTGGGACATGGTGCCGTACGATGTTCAACTAATTGGTGGCATCGTCTTGCATGAGGGCAAGATCGCGGAGATGGCCACAGGCGAAGGCAAAACTCTGGTGGCGACGATGCCGCTCTATTTGAACGCCCTCGCCGGCAAAGGCGTCCACCTGGTGACCGTCAACGATTACCTTGCGCGCCGGGACTGCGAGTGGATGGGCGAAATTTTCAAGTTTTTGGGTTTGACGGTATCCTACATTCAAAACGACATGAATCCCGAGCAACGCAAAAAGGCTTATGCCGCCGATATTACGTACGGCACCAACAACGAATTTGGGTTTGACTATTTGCGCGACAACATGTCCATTCGTTTAGAAGATCAGGTGCATCGCGGCCACCACTTTGCCATCGTGGACGAAGTGGACTCGGTACTCATCGATGAAGCCCGTACTCCGCTCATCATCTCCGGTCCGGTTGACCACTCCACTCAAAAATACGATGAGATGAAGCCGCGAGTCGAGCAGGTGGTCAAGAGGCAAGCCAATTTGGTGAACAGCGTTCTGGTTGAAGCGGAAAAGTTGTTGCAGGAAGGCAAGGAATACGAAGCTGGGATTAAGCTGTTGCAGGTTTCACGCGGCATGCCGAAGAACAAAAAGCTCATGAAGCTACTGCAAGAGGTGGGAGTGAAGAAGCTCATTCGCCACGTAGAAAACGACTACCTGCGCGATAAGAAAATGAGCGAAATCGACGAAGTTCTGTACTACGCCATTGACGAAAAGGCCCACACGATCGATTTGTCGGAGATGGGCCGCGATGCGCTTTCGCCCAACGAGCCCGAGATGTTTGTGCTGCCCGATCTTTCGGAAAAAATGCACGAATTGGAATCGGATGCCAGCTTGCCGCCGCAAGAAAAGTTGGATCGCAAAACCAGGCTACAAACGGAGTACCACGAGAAAAGCGAGCGGCTTCACAACATCTCGCAACTGTTGCGGGCGTATTCGCTTTTTGAGAAGGACGTGGAGTACGTGGTCAGCGATGGCAAGGTTCTGATCGTGGATGAGTTTACGGGCCGGCTCATGCCCGGTCGCCGCTACAGTGATGGTTTGCACCAGGCCCTCGAAGCCAAAGAAGATGTGAAGATCGAGCGTGAAACCCAGACCCTCGCCACTATAACGCTGCAGAACTACTTTAGGCTCTATCGCAAACTTGCCGGCATGACCGGCACCGCCGAAACCGAAGCGGCCGAATTCTGGCAAATTTACAAACTCGATGTGGTGGTGATCCCCACCAATGAGCCGGTCCGTCGCTTTGATTATGACGATCAGATCTACCGCACCAAGCGCGAAAAATACAAAGCCCTGATCGACGAGATTGCTGAGATGCACAAAAATCGCCGGCCGGTTTTGGTGGGCACCATTTCTGTGGAAGTTTCGGAGACGCTCAGCCGCATGTTGAAGCGCCATGGTATTCGCCACGCGGTGTTGAATGCCAAGCAGCACCAACGGGAGGCAG
>DASWHH010000543.1:0-5077 GCA_036398295.1 bacterium | reverse complement strand
CCTCTTGGTCCGTAGCCAAGCGCTCTATCCAGTTGAGCTACGGGCGCAGATCCGGCAACATCAAATGTATGCCGTCATTGAAGATTTACTCTTGTCCAACTCTAGTAACTTGACTGAACGAGGAGTAATGGATTAATGGAGTATTGCCTGCCTGTTGGCAGACGGGAGTAATGGTTCTTTCGCTTTTCCATTACTCCATTCATCCAACACTCCATCACTCCTCCCCCACACAAACCGTTGCCGCGGAATCATAACGTAACATTGGTCAGCACGTAGAATGTGCCCTTTCAAGGAAACCCGTAGCGCATACGGGAGTCGAACCCGTGTTACCGACGTGAGAGGCCGGCGTCCTAGGCCACTAGACGAATGCGCCGCTTAGCAAATGCGGCAAAAATATACCCAATTCGATTTTTAAAATCAAGGCTTATTTCAGCGAATTTCGATAGATGTAAAGTCGCATAATTATCTGTCTCTACATGATTGGCACTACCATCGGCCACTCCTCCTTTTGCCAGCCCATTTCAAAAAACAACAGTTCGAAACGCGCACTCGACCGGTACAAATTCAGCCAATGGGTTTTTTCTTTATCTGTTGCCCCACCAGCAAGTTCATCCATTTTATCACTCAGCCAGTTGGCCCAGCTCCCGAACTCGTCAGAGGCATAGGTTTCG
Organism: bacterium; assembly: GCA_036398295.1. GTDB lineage: Bacteria > Zhuqueibacterota > Zhuqueibacteria > Oceanimicrobiales > Oceanimicrobiaceae > DASWHH01. Next base: position 4,406 of record DASWHH010000543.1, on the reverse strand, counting down.
ATCCAATCACGATAATGTCTGGGTGGGGGTAGTCCCTTTGCCTTCAAGGTCTGTCCGATGAAACTGTAGCCCCAGGCGCAGGGCAACAAAACCGCAATGATTCCGGCAAGAGTCTCCTCATAGCAGGTTTTTACCAGAAAGCTGGTGTATGACAGGGTAACCGACGCTTGCATAGTTTTTTCCAATTCCTCTGCGCTGATGCCAAACCCGGCACAAATACGGCGGTGCAAGTCCATTTCAGTATTGATAGTTAAGTCCAGAAGTTTAGCAAAGTAGCCCATGTCACCGAGTTGATGGGCCTTGGCCGAGGCCAGTGCAAACACACGGCTGAATTCAATGAGATAAACGTAATCCTGCTTCAGATAAAATTCGTATTTGTCGCGCGCCAGGCTGCCATCACCGATACCAACTACAAAAGGATGGTGCAGGATAGCCTGCCAGAGGGAATCGCAATTCTGTTTTAGCTCTTCCGAAAAACCTGGCATGAGGATTCTCCCTTATTTTTTAACGTTTGAGCCCATTCGCAGATATTTTATCCCGATGATTTATTAAGGTTAATAAACTTCTCGATCTTGCCGATTAAATATTTAGAATATAACAGGTTGATATGGAATCAAGACAAGTACTGATTGTTGAAGACGATGCACCCTTTGTTGAATTGCTAAAATTGACACTACGTGATTTTCAATTCCAATTCAATATCGCTAAAGATGGTTTGAGCGCGTTGGAGTTACTGAATAAACGCAGATACGATCTCTTAATCTGCGATTATCGTCTTCCAAAAGTGGACGGCCGGGATATCATTCGCCTGGCCCGAGCCAAGAACCCCGAATGCCACATCGTTTTGCTGAGCGCCGCCAACGTTGACATGATTGACGCTGAGATAAAACAACTGCCGCGCTTTGGTTTCCTGCAAAAACCCGTGTCGCCAAGCCAGCTCCGAAAAGAAGTGGAAAAAGTATTCCCGAATTAAATCACTCCTCAACGACCTCGGCGTTTTTAACTGTTCCAAGCACTTTGCCGCCGGCGCTGACATAGACGCGCACGTTTACATCTTCATCCTCGACGATGACGTCTCCCTCAATCACCGAGTTAATAATCCGAATAGTGATCTGATTCGAGTCTTTGCCTCCTCGTCGGTGGCCCTCGATAACGATGTCGCCTTTGACGGTACTCTCGTTTTCAACGGTGATATTGCCGTTGATGGTTTTCACATCGCGTCCCACCACGGTTCCCGACATGCGGACTCTGCCGTTGATGGACAGGATACCGCCATCGATTTCCGTCCCTGTCCCACAGGTAATGTTTCCGTTGACAGTTTCAATGTCACCATTCACCACCACCTTCTCGTCCACATCGACGCTGCCATTGACACTCTGCAAGTCCTCGACCCGAGAACCGCTGCCAATTTCGATCCGGCCATTCACGGTGCGGCTGGAACCCATAAGAGCACAGTCCTTCCCAACGATAATGCCGCCATTGACGGAGTTGATCCCGCCGCGACGCGTTTCACCGTCATCCACGTAAATGGTTTTGTTGACGCCAAAATCGCAGGCTGAAAACCACAACAGCAAGCCCCAGAGCAAATCAATTCGAATTTTCACCGTTACCTCCTTCTATTTTTTGGAATCGACGCGATTTAGCAACTCCTCAAATTCACTCGTGAGCCGCTCGTATTCTTCAGTCGCCGGCGCCAGTTCACCATACAATTGCGCCAGGTGCAAGGTCAGTTCGCGATCTTGCTTCGCCAGCGCAGCGATAGCCGGGCCGTCTCCTTTGGTCGATGCCTCGATGAGGAGTTGATTGATCTGACTTCGCGCCGCCTCACCATCTGCAATCTCTTTCTCCAGTTCCCGGACCCTTTTTTGCAGCGGGGCAAGGGTTTGCGATTTCTGCTGTATGATTTCCGCGCGCGCTTTGCGGAGCGCCCTTTTGTCAGGCTGATTATTTTGAGGAGCTTTGTGATCGGTGCTGTCGCTGGCGGCGCTCACATCTTCTTCTTCCCAGCCAACGTCATTGAGAAAATCAAAATAACCGCCTTGGTAGATTGTCACTCGCTTGCGATCAAATACGATTAAGCGCTCGGCCAGGGCGTTGAGAAACATCTCGTTGTGTGTTACCAAAACCACGGCGCCGTCGAACGAGTCCAGTGCCGCCAGCAGCGAGTCGCACGATTCCATATCAAGGTGGTTGCTCGGTTCGTCCAGCAAAAGCAAATTGCACGGTGTGACCAGGACTTTTCCCAATAACACGCGACTGCGCTCACCCCCCGACAATACCGAGATCTTTTTGAGGGCATCATCGCCAGTGAACATCATGGTACCCGCGATATCGCGCGCTCGCTGCTGGGTGCAGTTGGTGTCCGCGGACATAATCTCCTCTTCGATAGTTTTCTTGATATCCAGCTCAGCCATGTTTGTCTGGCCAAAATAACCGGTTCTGACCATGTTGTGCGTTCGCAATTCTCCGACTACCGGCTGAAGTCGCTGCGCCAAAATCCGCAGCAGAGTCGATTTGCCTTTACCATTTTTTCCAACAACGCAGATACGATCATTTTTACCGATGGTAAATTTCACGCCCTCAAAAAGATCCAGGCGGGGCGATTCATAACTAAAGCCGATATCATCCACCTCCATCAAGACTTTGGCGGGAAAGGGCGCGGCACTGAATTCAAACTCGATAGTCTTGATCTTTTCCAATTTATCACGTTTTTGGGCTTTGGCTAATGTCTTGATGCGTGATTGCACCATGTTCGCCAGCCGGGCTTTGGCGCGAAACCGCCGGATAAAAATTTCGACCTCCTTGCGCCGTTTCTCATCGTTGATACGAGTCTTTTCGTGAATCTCTTCGTCCTGCAAGATCTGATCGTAATATTTTTCCGTGCTGCCGGCAATTTTGCGAACGCGCAAACGGTGGATGCCCATGGTGTGGGTGGTCACACTATCCATAAAACTGCGATCATGGGTGATGAGCATCAATTCCCGCGGCCAGTTCTGCAAGAATTTTATCAGCCAGCGAATGGAAACGATATCGAGGTAGTTGGTGGGTTCGTCGAGGAGCAGGAGATCGGGATCGGAAACCAGCACCTTGGCGAGATTCATTCGCACTTGAAAGCCGCCGGAAAATTCCTCGGGCGGACGCATCATGTCTTCTTTGGCGAATCCCAATCCAAAGAGGATGCTCTCGGCGCGCCAGCCGTCGTGCTCCTGTCCTTCCGGCAAACCAAGACTTGCCTCCTCCAACACCGTTGCTTTGGTGAAGTGAATGTGCTGCTCGAGATGTCCGATGCGATAATTCTTGGGAATGGCGATGATGCCGGAATCTGGCTCCTCGCGCCGCAGCAGCAGACGAAACAATGTGGTTTTACCGTGGCCATTTCGTCCAACTAATCCGATTCGCTCTTTGGGGGTAATGTTGAAGCTGACATCATCGAAGAGAGTCTGACTGCCGTAGGATTTACAGAGATTGGCGACTTTGATCATGCGGGTAATATAAAGGGATTGGCGGGAAGATCAAGTACAACGAGGGTAGCATCTGTACTCATGATTGCACGACAATCTACTTTCTAAGCTTATGCTGATGTGGGGTCCGCCCAAAAACAATCTTCATGTCATGCGCGTCCCGAACCTTGGGGACGCCAACAACCTGCGGGAATGACCGTCTCATTGGACTCTTTGGACAGCACTACACCAGATCAACTTCCCGGTAACAAGTCCGGTCCCGCTGGCACCGTTCCGGCGCAACCAGCTCGCTGTCGGGACCGCAGGTGGTCATAGTGCACAGGCACCAGTATTGATGGGTGGACGATTCGCCGGTGCGCCAGTTTTCTGAATTCTCGACATCGGGGATATAAGCCATCTTCGTGCGCAGATGGCGACAGTGGGATTTTTTGAAGTCACTCATCTTTAAATTTCCTCATGCAAATGGGTCGATGCCCGCGGCCCAGCAAATCGTGCGATAAACGACCGCTTTGAATACCGAAACTTTGTAGGAATTGCGCTTCAATGGGTTGGCGTCACGAACTGCCTCGTGGGCGGCTGCCTTCGCGAGCTTGACGGTGATGGTTTCGTTTTGGAGAAGCGCTTCGGCCTGACGCACCCGCCAGGGAATCGGTGCGGCCGAGCCCAAAACGATGCGCGCCTCGCTGCATTTGTTGCCTTTCATTTTTAGACCTACTGCCACATCGGCGATGGGCCAATCGTAAGCTTGCTTTTCCTTTTGTTTGAAATAAAAGCTAGTGAACTCCTTCGGCTGCGCCGGTAAAATAATTTCCGTAATCACCTCATTGTTTTTCAAGCTATGTTCACGGGTAATATCCTGTGCCGGCGCCACGCAAAAATCCATTATTGAGATCTCACGCTCCTCTTTCGGAGCAGCGATTTTCAGCCGGGCGTCCAGCGCCATCA
>DASWHH010000542.1:0-3364 GCA_036398295.1 bacterium | reverse complement strand
CAATTCTTCCATACCTTTGCCTCGTATTAGTGAGCTTTAGACTCAAAAGTGCACATATGAAAACTCAGCAGCTGTCATTTTGCCGTCCTCTCGTTCCCAAGTTTCACTTGGGAACGAGCGCTGTAAGGCGAAGCTCTGCTTCGCCATGGAGAAGCAAAGCTTCTGGAACAATTGCGTTCCCAAACAGGAGTTTGGGAACGAGGAAAAGATCCAATCTGGCGCTCGCATTTTGCACTTGTCTCGTTCCCATCCCGACGCTTCGTCGACGCTTCTGGATGGGAACGCATTGGTAGGGTTGTCCAAACGTGGTGAGAGGCTGTCATTCCCGCGCGCTTTTGGCGGGAATCCATTCTTTAGGAACGATGGATGCCCGACAAGAGCATTCGGGCATGACATGAAAGACTGGCTTTTTGGACAGCCCCTGGACGAAGCTAAACTCCTTCGCGCATGCGCGAGATCAGCGCGGCAGATTTTGTTTCTCAACTTTTTATTTGCCATTGGAGTTTTCAAAGCTCACTAATACGAGGCAAAGGTATGGAAGAATTGCGGGTGGACGAAAAGTTGCTCATCGCTATTGACGTGGGCAACAGTCGCATCAAGTTAGGTCTGTTCAAACGCGATCACATTCACACCCCCGAACGACCGCTGCCGGTTTGTCTGCGCTCCATGGCTATCGAAGTGGATGAAGAAGTGCCATGGGACGAGCTGGCGCAGTGGGGCAACCATCATCCCACCGCCAAAGCCGCGGTCATCCTGGGCGGCGTCAATCCGCGCGGCCGCGACAAAATCGTCGATGGCTGGCCGGCGACCGGCTGGCCGCACCCGGTGCTCATCGATAACCCGTTTATGTTGCCGTTGGAGATTCACGTGGACTCGCCGCGCACCGTGGGCATGGACCGGCTCCTCAACGTCGTGGCCGGCAACCTCATTCGCCCAAAAAACAAGGCCATGATCATCGTCGACAGCGGCACGGCTACGACCATCGACCTGGTTTCCGTGAGCGGCGCCTTTGAAGGCGGCGCCATCCTGCCGGGGCTGCAGCTGGGGTCGCGGGCCCTGCATCAATACACGGCACTGCTGCCTCGTATTTTGAATGAAGAATTGACCGGCAATCCAGCCGATCCCCTCGGCAAAAACACCCGCGACGCGATTCGTGCCGGACTATTCTGGGGACAACTCGGCGCCGTAAAAGAGCTGGTCCGCCACATGCGTGAGCAGTTGGGCGACGATCCCGTCACGGTGGTGACCGGCGGTGCGGGCCGACTGCTGGCGCCGCTCATGTCCAACGTCCTGCACGAACCGTATTTGGCTTTACAGGGACTGGTGGTGGTGGCGCAAGGGCTGAATAGGAATTAACGTTGAGATCGAACGGGGCCCTATTGTTCTCATCTCTTCATGCGGGAACCTCCTCCAAAAGGCATTCGATGCTCATCAAAATGTAAGCTCACGCCAAACAATCATTGATGAGGTGCAACTGATGACTGATCGACTTGAGCAAAACAAAGAGGAGGATATGAATAAATCACGCCATCTGCTGATTTTTTCCATACTGACGATCGGCCTCGCTTTTTTTGCCTGCAAAAATAGCGCGAAGACCGAGCAAACCAACGCCCTTTACACTGACCCCACAAAGCAGAATTTCTCAAGCAATCCCGATCTGCGCGACCGCATCCGCTCCGGGCCACACGGCTACTTTCGTTTCATCAACAAACAATTTGCCGGCGAGGTGTGCCGACGCTTCGAGGCGATCATCGCCGACAATCCCTCGGTCAACCTGCACGGCGACGCCCATATCGAGCAGTACGCGGTGACGGATCTCGGGCGCGGCCTCACCGATTACGACGACTCCGCCTCCGGCCCGGGCATCATCGACCTGGTGCGCTTCGGGGTTTCGCTGCGGCTGGCCTGCCACGAACAGGGATGGGCAGAAAAGGCCGATGATTTGTCAGCGCAGTTTCTGCGCGGCTATCGCGAGGCTCTCGAACATCCGGAAACCGAGGCTCCCGAGCCAGAGGTTGTCAAACGGATTCGTTCCGAGTTCACATTTGATCGCGAAAGTTATCTGAGTTGGGTGGATTCCGTTATGCAACCGGTCTCCGCCGAGGAGCGCACAGCGCTTTGGGAGGCCATTCTGCCCTACGTGGGTGACATGAGCGCTGAAAATCCCGATTTGAATGCCAATTATTTTGATGTCAAAAAGATCGGCTACCTGCGCATGGGGATCGGCAGCGCCCTCGATATCAAATACTTGTTTCGGGTGGAGGGCCCGAGCAATCTTGCCACCGACGACGTAATTTTAGAATGTAAGCAGGTGCGCGATCTGAGCGGCATCCCTTGTATCACCAGCGGAAAAAGCAATGACCCGTTTCGGGTTTTGATTGGGCAGGCGCGCATCGCCTACGAACCCTTTCACCACCTTGGGTACTTTACTTTTCGCGGCATCACTCTCTGGGTGCATTCCTGGGTGGACAATTACAAAGAAGTGAAAATTGGCCAGACATTTAGATCGATTGATGAAATGGCCGAGGTGGCCTATGACGTCGGCGTGCAATTGGGGCGCGGCCACGTCAAACACATCGGCGACCCGCTGGAGCTGCAAATCCGCCGCAAACAGTTGGAGATTATCCGAACCCACGAAACAGATATCACTCAAGCCTGCCGGGAGCTGGAAGCGTTGACGATTGCGGCATGGCAGGAATTCTGTACAAAATTATGAGTTAAAATCAACTGTCCTGGATAACCAGAGTCACGGAGAGCGCAGAGCAGCCACAACCAAAGATTTAACCACGGATTTTTCACGGACGAACACGGAATGACATGATTGAGCACGGAGCACATTTCAAGAGATCTTTACCTAATTGATCGAAAAACAACACTCAATAATCAATAAATCAGTTTCATCGGTGGTAATCCGTGGCTTAAAACTTTGCTAACCAAGAAAGCAATGTTTGACAAGCTTGTAAGTACAGAGATTTGACTATCTTTGACTTTAGCATTTTTGTCGTTTTATAAATCCTTTACTCTCAGTGCCCTCCGTACCTCTGTGGTAGCTTTGATTCTTGGGATTTTTTAGTATCCCTCCCCCTCTGCCGGTACCTTCACCTTTCCCCGAAATGAATAGAACAGGTAAGTGAAATACCCTCCAGCCAGAACAATGCCGATAAACCACCACACGATTCCCACCCGCATGCCATGCTCGCCCGTGGCGGCGTTGTAAATGGTCAGCGTACGCGCCGGATCGGTGGAGGCCGGCAGCAGGTTGGGATACATGGCAAACGCCGTGGCCGCGCCCATCCCTAAAATAAACGCGCTCGATGACAGAAAGGCGAATTTGTCGTTCATGTGCATGCGGAAGAAGACCATG
>DASWHH010000541.1:0-2462 GCA_036398295.1 bacterium | reverse complement strand
GGGCCAGCATTACAGTACCTCATCTGGCAAAATTCGACCTTCGTAAAAGGCGCGCCCGATCACCACGCTGTCCACTCCAAAAGTCTCCAGATTTCGCAATGACGCCAAATCCTCCTTTGACGAAATGCCGCCGGACGCCGTCACTTTCAGTCCAGTGGCGACGGCCAGCACTTTCGTACTCTCCAATGCCGGCCCGACCAGCATGCCGTCGCGGGCGATGTCAGTGAACAAAACACGCTGCAACCCGGCAGACTTGAATTGCATCGCCAATTCGGCGGCCGTTAATTCCGTATCGCGCTGCCAGCCCTCGATAGCCACACGATCGCCACGGGCATCCACAGCCAGCACGATGCGCTCAGGGCCAAACATTTTTAGGGCAGCGAACATCAGCGGCGGCTCGCTCACTGCGATCGTGCCGATTATCACCCGCCGCACCCCGCGCTTCAACCAAAAGTCAATTTGCTCCAGCGAGCGAATGCCGCCGCCTAACTGCACCGGTATTTCCACTGACTGCAGAATTTTTTCCACAAGCTCTCCGTTTCTCGAACCACCGGCGGCCGAGCCGTCCAGATCCACAAGGTGCAAGAATTTTGCGCCGGCACCCTGGAAGTGGCGCGCCACCATTTCCGGGCGCTCGGAGTAAATCTTTGATTTCGAAAACTCGCCTTGCTGCAATCGCACGCAGTTTCCATCTTTGATATCAATGGCTGGAATCACCAACATCTCACAACTCCGCGAAATTTTTCAAGATTTGCAGTCCCAATTCCTGACTCTTCTCCGGGTGAAATTGCACGCCGAAGACATTATCCTTTTCAACAATCGCGGTGAACGGCTGACCGTATTCCGCCGTGGCAATAGCGAAATTCGGATCGGCAGGATCACAAAAGTAGGAATGCACAAAATAGGCATGACGCGACAAAGGCAGATTCTTCAATATGCACGAATCGCGATGGCTAACAACTTCATTCCAGCCGATTTGAGGGACTTTAAGATGACCGCTAAACCGTTTCACCTCCCCGGTGATGATGTTCAATCCGGGAGTCGCTTGCCCTTCTTCGCTGCCGGTGAAGAAAATTTGCATGCCCAGGCAAATTCCTAAAATAGGTATACCGCTGCGGATTCGTTCGAGCAGCGCCGTTTCCAGATCCAGGTCGCGCAGATTTTTCATAGCGAAATAAAACGCGCCGACGCCGGGCAGGACCAGTTTCTCCGCGCGATAAATTTCCTCCGGCGAGCCGATGCGTTTGACGTCGATTTGCAGGTGTTCAAAAGCGTTTTCGAGACTCCGCAAATTCCCGACCCCGTAATCCACGATCGCTATCATACCAGGACTCCCTTGCTGGACGCCGCCCCTTTGCGACCCACGGACGGCTGCAGCGCTTGCTGTAGTGCCCGCGCGGTGGCTTTGAATAAACTTTCAATTTGATGGTGCGCATTCTCGCCGTACAAAAGTTGCAGATGTAAGTTGATGAAGGAGTGGTTGACAAATGCTTGAAAGAACTCCTGCACCAATTCCGTCTCGAAATCGCCAACTTTGGGTTGGGAGAATTTGGCCAGAAATACCAACGCCGGGCGCCCGGAAATGTCCACCACCGCGCGAGCGAGAGATTCGTCCATAGGCAAATAGGCCAGGCCGTAGCGGACGATGGCACGATCCGCCGGCAAATGCTGCTTGAAGGCTTGCCCCAGAACGATGCCGACATCCTCGACGGTGTGATGACCATCGACCTGCAGATCGCCGCTGCATTTAACATCGAGATCGAATCCGCTGTGAAACGCCAACAGGGTCAGCATATGGTCGAAAAATCCGATGCCGGTGTCGATGTTGCTCTTTCCATTTCCGAATAGATCGAGTTTCAGGGTAACATCGGTTTCGTGGGTTTTGCGAGTGATGGTGGTTTTGGGCATGGCTTTTACCTTTCCTGTATCCAAAGAGCTGTCATTCCCTCGTGCTTTTAGAGGGAATCCATTTTGTGTGGGTGATAGATGCCCGACAAGAGCATCCGGGTATGACAGGTCCCCCCGTTGTCATTCCCGCATGCTGTTAGCGGGAATCCATTTGCGGGGATAATGCATGACCGACAAATCATTCCTCTACCAGATCCTCATAAGGGTCCCGCCATTCTGGATTTTGTTTCTCAATTAATCTGGTTTTCCACTGGCGATTCCATTTTTTCAGTTTCTTTTCTCTTGTGATAGCTGCGTGTTCACTGTCTCAGTGTCACATCTTTCACATTGTTAGTGCTCAACCGCTGGGTGCCCGACAAGAGCATCCGGGTATGACAGGTCCCCCCGTTGTCATTCCCGCATGCTGTTAGCGGGAATCCATTTGCGGGATAATGCATGACCGACAAATCATTCCTCTACCAGATCCTCATAAGGGTCCCGCCATTCTGGATTTTGTTTCTCAATTAATCTGGTTTTCCACTGGCGATTCCATTTTTTCAGTTTCTTTTCTCTTG
>DASWHH010000540.1:0-2053 GCA_036398295.1 bacterium | reverse complement strand
CCGGACCGCCAATGCTTTCGATGAAGCGCTCCGGGCTGATTCCGAGATCGCGATCCTCCTGAATGAAAAGTCTGAGTTGATTCGAAAGGTCAGTATAGGTTTTGTTGTATGGCGTTGCGGTAAGCAAAATGACTTTGCTTTCATTGAGTCGAATGTATTCCTGAATCGCGCGGTAACGCTTGGCCTCGCGGTTGCGTAGGTTGTGGCTCTCATCGATTAAGACGACTCGGTAACGCCGCTCTTTTGGCAGTATCGTTTGAACCTGCGACATGGGAATCACATCAGCGCGAAGACGATACTTGTGGACATAATCTTTCCACATTCGGACCAAGTTCTTTGGGCAGATGATCAGTGTCTCAAGGAAAAAATCCTCTTCCATGACTTTTGCAACTGCGGTCGCGGTGATGGTTTTGCCAAAGCCTACCACATCGCCAATGAGGACGCCGCCGCGTTTATCGTTGTTGAGATGATGCGCCGCAACGAGAACGGCCTTTTGTTGAAACTCCAGCAGCTCATTCTGAAATTCTTTCGGGATCTTGAATTCGGAGATTCCGGCGCGAGCCTCACGTGAGAGGTGGTATGCAATTTTCAAATAAATGTGATACGGCAGGCGCAGCTCCTCCGAGGCCCAGCTTTCGTCGATGATTTGGGCAAGCTCTTCCGAAATGTCCATACACCATCGATCTTCCCAGCGGTCGTTGAACCATTTGGCGAGCTTCAGTGCCGCATCCTGTTCAACCACGTCGACATTGAGCTCGCCCTGATTCTTCATCCCCGCGAGAGTAAGATTGCTGCTCCCCAAATAACCGATGACTGGACTAATTTTGTCGCTCCGAAAAAGCAGATAGAGTTTAGCGTGAAGCGGGTGACGAAGAAAGAGCTTCACGACCACTTTCTTGCGCTTCAACTGCGACGAGAGCTTTCGCAGCCCAATCTCATCCGCTTCAGTGGGAATGCCGATGGTGAGCTGATCCCGGAATTCTTGCGCGAGCGTCCGGCGAAGTTTGGCAGCGGTATTGTTATCGATGAGCTCCGGCTCTTGCTGTGAGAAGTACTCTCTGACTACCTCCTCGGGTCGGCGTTGCATACCGATCAGCAGCCGACACTGGTTGCCGTCACCACCTTCCCATCGATCTATTTTGTGGGCGACCTGTCGCCAGCCGCGAAGATTGAAATAACCAACGCAGAAATCGGCTTTGTGAGAGACATCAAGTGTATAATCTAACGCCTCAAGAAGTTGGCTCTCAATGTTATCGAAGATATTTGGCATCTATGCGAGGTCTTGTAAGTTGGGAAACTACTTTCACTTAGTAAATATACAAACAAATGGGGGCATTTCAAGATAATTTTAAGACACGCAAAAAACCCATATTCTCAGAGTCCTAGTTTCGCGGCAGCGTTTTCACGAAAAAGATTGCCATCTCGAATATAACGCTTAACAGTCATTTCATTTTTCCAGCCGCCCTGATCCATAATCTTATCAAAGCGCGCCAGGTTGATGGCGGCCTGGGTAGCAAAGCCAGATCTCAAGGAGTGTGCGGAGAAGTCCGTCTGGATTCAAGCCCGCTCGATAGGCTGCCCGTTTCAGGATTCGAGCTACGTCGCGGTCGGAAAGTCTGCTCTCTTGTAATACACCACTTTTGTTGATGCTGCGGAAGAGGGCGCCGCTGTTTATCTTACTCTGTTCGAGCCAGTTCTGCAAAGCACGAACCGGGCAAGTGGAAACGTTGGAGCCATAGGGAATGCCCTTTTTGTAACCTTCCCCCTTCTGGTCAGTCTTGGACCGGCGCATCGTTACAATCAAACCGCCTTTGTTGAAATCAATATCTTCGAGATTGAGCGCCACTAACTCGGAGCGGCGAAACGCGCCAGCAAATCCCACCAGCAGCAACGCACGATCGCGCTGGCCGATTAACGTGGAAGGAAACTCCTCCACCATCTTCTTGATTTCGTCCATCAGGAATGGTTTTTTGTGGTTGGGAGCGCTGCCCTTCTTAGTTGAGACGACTGGTTTATAAAAGCCATCTCCAGCGCAAATTTTCTTTTTTGAGCG
>DASWHH010000539.1:0-2386 GCA_036398295.1 bacterium | reverse complement strand
TCTGTGGCAATTCTCTTTTTGAAGATAAATGGAACCACTCACCGGCATAACCGTCATCGAGCATACCACGGCGCTTGCCGGACCTTACTGCGCACAACTGCTTGGCGACCTCGGAGCCGACGTCATTAAAATCGAGCGGCCCGATGGCGGCGATCAGGCGCGCGGCTGGGGACCGCCGTTTGTCGGCCAAGAGAGCGCCTATTTTCTCGGCACCAATCGCAACAAACGCGGACTCACCCTCGATTTGAGCAAAGCAGAGGGGCGCCACATTCTTCATCAGCTTCTGCAAAAATCCGATGTGCTGATTCACAACATTCCACGAGAAACCACCCGCCAGAAATTGGGACTGGATGAAAAGACCGGTCTCGCACTTAACCCCAAACTGATCTGGACAAGCATCTCCGGATTCGGCAACACCGGCCCGTATGCCGAACGCCCGGGCTATGACATCATCGCCCAGGGGATGAGCGGCACCATGTACATCACCGGAGAGCCAGGCAGCGAGCCGACGCGCTTCCCAACGCCCATCGCCGATCTCACCGCCGGGATTTACACCGCGCTGGCGATTGTCACCGCCTTGTTCGCGCGCGAAAAAACCGGCCAGGGACAAGCCATCGACACCGCGCTGCTGGACTCGCAAGTAACCTGGCTTTCAAACCTCGCCAGCAATTATCTCGCCGCCAGGGAGCCAGCTCAAAAATTGGGCAACGCCCACCCGTCGATCGTGCCGTATCAACCGTTTCCGACAAGCGACGATTGGATTATCGTAGCGGTGGGCAGCGAGCGATTGTGGAAGAGTCTCGCGGAAATCCTGGGATGGCCCGACTTAGAAAAGGACGAGAGATTTGCAACCAACAAAGATCGCCTGGCTCACCGCGAGGAGCTGGTTCCGATGTTGGCAGATCGCTTTCGCAAGAAAAGCTCAAAAGAATGGCTGGCAAAATTAGCCGCCGCCGACATTCCAGCGGGGCCGATTTTATCCCCCGAAGCCGCGTTGGACGACAGGCATCTGCTCACCCGTGGCATGATAGTGGAACTCCAACACCCGGCCATTGGCTGGTATCGCACGCTCGGCAACCCGATGCATTTCAGCGCTACACCGGTGAGCTATCGCCGGCCGGCGCCCATGTTAGGTGAACATAATGCAGAAATTTTGACAGAAATCGGCTACGGCAAGAGAGAGATCGCTCGTCTGAGAAAAGCAGCTGTCGTTTAGGATATAAGGGAAACTGTGATTGTACAACAACCGGTTAAATATTCATCGAAAGAATTTCTGAAACCGGAATAACGATGTCAAAGTCATTGACATCGAGATCTGGATCCTCCTCAGCCAACCTCTCCAGTTGATCATAAACAAGCAAATAATTCGTCGTAACAAACAGTTGTTTGGTTTTTTCGTCACGATAACCGCTGAAGTAAGGAAGAACGCCCGCCACTCCCAGTCCAATCGTCCAGATGGCGATGAAACTTTCAGACCATCACAAGTTTCTGCACAAGAAAGATTTGCTTGACTTCATCGATTTGGCTGACTATCATTTTATCATTGTTACCCACTAACTACTGATTCGAGACAAAGCTGTAGAGCAAGTCAAAACCCTGTCCTAGGGGATGCAAAACCTGAAAAAAGACAGGATCAAAATTTCGTTGCAATCCTCGCCAACGGTTGGATTTTTGATCGAGGTGATGGACGCCGCGCTGCTTGGCAAAGAGGCGAGTTTCGAAATCGAGAAGCATATCAATGTGAGCGACTCGCGGGCGGTCAATCGCAGTGAAGTGGTCTTCAAAAAAAGGCTGACACTTAGTCAACAAAATCTTATTGACGTCAGCAGTGAGTCCATTCGTGCTTATTCCTACGCCGGCTCAATGATCGATATCGAAGTACGCTCAAAACTCAAAATTGATGATGGCATTCTTTTCGATACCACCATCAGCGAAAAACAGCAGATGGCCCTGAAGGCGAAACCGTTGGTGGCGAACGACGCGGAATCAATGATTAACCCGCACGACGATTTCAATTTTCTCGCCAATTTGCAGGCCATTCCGGCCAGCAATCGCATGAAAGTTCGAATCATGTTGATGGTGGCTGCTTTGCTGATTGGCTCGAATTCCTACGTCGGCTGGCACGATCAATTCGTTCCCGAAGGCGCGCACTATTTTTACAGCCATTACGACAGCGACGGCGACGCTGAAAGCCCGTTCATGAAGTCACTTGGGCTGAGCGGCGGCGTCGGCGTGTGCTTCTGGTTTCTGATCCGACGAGAGTTGAAAAAATATATGACGTTCATCTTCAAGCCGCTGCCGGCGACCATCTCGCGGGCAACAGCTATGCGGGTCGCAGACATCATCACCGGCGTACCCCGGGTGGATCTCGAAAACATCGTGGTGC
>DASWHH010000538.1:0-6446 GCA_036398295.1 bacterium | reverse complement strand
AATGATCAGACTGATGGAGATCGCAAATTGGCTGACCACCAGACCTTTGCGAATCAAAGCGGCCGAACCGTGCGAATTTACTTCGCCTTTGAAGACATCGGTAGGATTGAAGCGCGTGAGGTAAAATGCCGGATAGAGTCCGGCGCCCAACCCAACGCTCAGGGCCACAGTTAGAAACGCCAACGCAATCAGTGGATTGTCGATGAGGCTGAGCGCGATCTCTCTGCCGGCCAATTGATTGAAGTAAGGAAGAATCAGCTCCAAAGCGACCAGCGCCAACAGCAACGCAATCATCGCAATCAAAATAGATTCACCAAGAAATTGTAAAACCAGCCGCCGTTTGTAGGCGCCTAAGACCTTTCTCATGCCAACTTCGCGAGCCCGCCGGCTGGCACGGGCAGTGGATAAGTTCATGAAGTTAATGCAGGCGATGAGCAGAATAAACAGCGCGACGATGCCCATGATGTACACATAGACGATATTGCCATTCGGCTCCAATTCGCCGCGAATGTTCGAGTGGAGATGGATGCCTGTAAGCGGCTGCGGAATGTACTCGTATTGATAGCCGAATTCCCGCGCTCGCTCACCAAAGTGGCGCTCGATGAAGTCAGGCATCTTGGCGGCGAAGGCCTCAGCGCTGACGCCATCCTGCAGCCGGAAATAGCTGCGCGTGCTGAAACTGAACCACTGCGGCTCCGAATCTTCGGGGAAGGTGTTGTAGGAGCCGATAAAGTTGGCGTGAAAATGAGACGTGGGAGGCTGCGCTTGCATCACCCCGGTGACGTGATACGCGGTGGTGTCCATGTAAAAAGTCTGTCCGACGGCATCGACATCGCGGAAATATTTCTCAGCGATTTCCTCCGTGATAATGACAGAGTTGGGATTTTTCAGCAGATCCGTTTTGTTACCCCGAACAATCTCAAAGGTGAAAATATCGAGAATGTCCTCATCCGCCCAGAAGAAATTGGTCTCTTTGACGACCTGCCCGTTGATTCGTAGATCGACACTCTGTGAGCGATCGAAATGCGAGGCATAAAGAACTTCCGGATACTCTTGCTGCAGAACCCGTGGAAAGGCCTCCTGAGTGTACGTCCAAAGAATTTCCCGGCCAAAAATGACCGAGCGCGTGTGCATCCGGTAAATCTGCCCGGCGTGCTCGTGATGGCGGTCGTAACTGAATTCATGTTGAATGAACATAATCAGCACCATACAACAGGCCAGACCAATCGCCAGCCCGGTGATGTTGATGAAGGAATATCCTTTGTATTTCAACAAACTGCGGAACGCAATCTTGAGATAGTTTTTGAGCATGGTATTTGTCCGTTGTTAGGTGTCCACTGTTGCAGCAAAGCGCATAGAGTTTTTCGCTAGGCTCTCTGCGCCATGCGCTATGCATTTTTACTATTCATACCGCAAGCTCTCCACCGGATTCGCCAGCGCGGCACGGATGGCTTGATAACTCACCGTGACCAGCACAATCACAAACGCTAAAATCGCAGCCACTATGAAAATGCCGATGTCCAATGTAGTGTGATAAGCGTAGTTTTGCAGCCAGCCCGACATCACATAATAGGCCACTGGCCAGGCGATGAGGTTGGCAATGCTCGCCAAAATAATGAAATTACGGGAAAGAAGCAGAACGAGTGAAGAGCCCGTAGCGCCGAGCACTTTCCGGATGCCGATCTCCTTGGTTCGTTGCTCCGCCATGTAAGAAGCGAGGCCATAGAGACCGAGGCTGGCAATCAGAATGGCAATGATTGCCGCATAGCCCGACAACGTCCCGATCCGTTGCTCGACGCGATACAAATTGTCGTAATCTTGATCCAGAAAATTAAAATTGAACGGCGTGTCCGCATTGAATTTTCGATAGGTTTTTTCCACAAACTCGATGGTTCCGGAAATGTTTTCCGGCCTGGTGCGCATCACCATGGCATAATATCGATTCCGATCCAGGAACACAACCAGAGGCTCGATCGCCGTTCGCACCGGCTTGAAATGAAAATTCTTGACGACACCGATGATCGTGAAATCGTCCGCTTCCAGGGAAATTCGCTTGCCAACCGCAGACGGCATGCCCATAATCTCGATCGCTTTCTCGTTGACAACCACGGCCAACGAATCGGCAGAAAAGTCGCGCGAAAAAAACCTACCTTCCGCTATTTCCATCTTAAATGTCTTCACGTAATCCTCATCCACGTTCAGCGTGTGCATCAGCACTTCATCGGCAGGGTCTTTGCCTTCCCATTCCCAGCCCGAGGTCGAGTTGCCGACATACGTGGGAAGCTGGCTGGTTCGGGTAATGCTGGTAATATTGGGATTCTTCAACAGCTCTTGCTTGGCAGCATCACTTTTTTGCCGAAAGGCTTTAGACATCCACACATATCCAAGGTTTTCCTTGTCAAGGCCGAGATTTTTGTTGCGTATGTACTCCATCTGCCGCGACACCACCAGGGTGCCGACAATCATGATCACGGATAGTGCGAATTGCAGAACGACGAGTGTTTTTCGGAAGGACGAGCCGCCGGTTTGGGAGCTCTTGCTGCCTTTGAGCGTGGCGACCGGTTTGAATGATGACAGGTACAACGCGGGATAGCTACCGGAAACGATTCCACACAGCACAGCGATAGCGAAAAACCCAAAGAGCATAAAGGTTTCGAGGCGCTCGAGCGCCAGCGCTTTTCCGGACAGATCGCCAAAAACCGGCAAGAGCAGCTCGGCAAAAATCAACGCAAAAAGAAAAGCCAACAAAGACAGCAAGATGGCCTCGCCAAAAAATTGCCCGATGAGCTGATACCGGTGCGCGCCAACCACTTTTCGTAGCCCTACTTCCCTGGCGCGTTTTTCCGAGCGGGCGGTCGCCAGGTTCATAAAATTGATGCAGGCGATCAGCAAAACAAAAACTGCAATCGCTGAAAATATCCGGACATATTGGACATCGCCGTGCCCGCCGATATCGGCTGTATATTTGCCGGATGAATGAAGATGAATCTTCGTCAGCGGTTGCAGATAAATCTCGGTTACACTGCCTTCGTTATTTTTTTTGATGAGATCGATGATCTTTTTGTCGACTTCCTGATAGGGCGTATCTTTCTGCAGCCGCACGTAGGTGTAGCACCAATTCGACCCCCATCTCTCCATTGAGCTGCCCAATTCCTGCAAATAAATAAACGGAGCCAGTATGTCGTATTTCAGGTGTGAATTGTCCGGGATGTTCTTTATTACACCGGCCACCAGAAAATCATGGCGATTGTCGAGTCTCAAAACCTGGCCCACCGCCTCTTCCTGGCCGAAATATTTTTCAGCCGCATCCTGCGTCAACACGACCGAGTGCGGCTGGGTTAGGGCTGCTTCAGGGCTGCCTTTGATGAAGGGGATGGTGAAGATCTCGAAAATATCGGGATCAGCAAAGGCGACCCCTTCGGTGAAAATTTTGTCGTCTTTTTTAATCGTCAGGCTTCTGAAAGAGAATCTTGTCGATCTGACAATTTCGGGAAACTGTTCTTTCAGAGCAGGCGCCAGCGGAGAAGGCGTGACGGCAACCGGAAAAATCTGTCCACCGGCGTAATACTGGTTTTCAACCACGCGGTAAATATCATTGGCGTTTTCGTGAAATGTGTCATAGCTAAGCTCGTGCTGTACCCACATGAGAATGAGCATGCTGCACGTCATCCCTATTGCCAGGCCGGTGATGTTGATGAACGAATTGCCTTTCTGCCTGGCCAGGTTTCGCAGAGCAATTTTGAGGTAGTTTTTAAACACGCTTTTTTGTCCGTTGTTATTTGTCCGTTGTCAGTAAACGTTCTCCGGTCTCCTTCTCCGGTCTCCGTTTTACGGTTTTCGTCTATTCGGAGCGTAGCGCTTCGACCGGATTGGCCAGCGCCGTTTTGATCGCCTCAGCGCTCACCGTGGCCACTGCAATTGCCGCCACGATCAGAGCCGGTATCACGAACATATCCCAGGCGAGGTTGATGTGGAAAGCGTAGTTTTCCAGCCATTTCTTGATGAGCACCCCAGCCAACGGCAAAGCCACCAGGTTCGCCATGGAAATCAACAACAGAAAATCTTTCGATAGCAACATAACCAGATTGGGCATCGTGGCGCCCAATACTTTTCGTATGCCGATTTCCTTTGTTCTCTTCGCTGCAGAAAATGCCGAGAGCGCAAAAAGTCCCAGACCGGCAATGACGATCGCCAGTCCGGCGAATAAACCAAAAATCTGGCCGAAGCGCTGATCGGCTAGATATTGCCGGTTGAAATACTCGTCTAAAAAGAAATACTCGAAAGGATTGCCGGAGAACAGTTTTTCATATTCGGCTTGAATACGGCCAACGGTTTCGGCAAAATCCGCAGTTTTAAATTTTATCGCATAAAAGCTGCCGCCGGCCGGGCGCAGGAAAAAGACTGTGGCCGGGTGGTCGTGCTGCAAAGAAAGCTGGTGATGGGTTTGCAGTACCCCGACTACTTGAAATTCGGCACCTCTCCAACCAACAATCCTCTGGTCAATGATTTCTTCCGCCTGGTTATAGCGCAGCAGGCGCAACGCCGCTTCGTTGACCAGCGCCGCGTTCTGATCGGAAGGGAAATCTTTGGAAAAATTTCTACCGGCGAGTAGCTTCATCCCGTAAGAAGTGACAAAGTCATAATCGATGCCGGTAAAATCGACGCCGACAGCGTTTTCGCGAGCCTCGCCGAAGCGCTGCACCGACCCGCCCCAGGTACTTTCTCTGCCAGGGATGTTGGTGGACGAGGTCAGGCTTTGAATCCCTGCGTAGTGCAAAAGCTCGGACTTGAAGCTATTCAATCGCGCACTGTAGGTGGAATCGGCAATGCTCGGGGCTTTGACGATAAGAGTTTGTTCGATATCAACACCCAGCTGCTGATGGCGCATAAACGCGAGCTGCCGAAAAACCGCCCAGGTGCCGGCGATCAAAACAATCGAGGCGGTGAATTGATAAACCACCAGCACTTTGCGCAGGGTTAATTTTCCCGACAGAAGTTGCAACTGGCCTTTCAGTGTTTTAATGGGTGGGAAGGATGACATCACGAGCGCCGGATACAAACTGGCAGCAAGACTGCCGGCAATAAAGAAGGTCAGCAGCAATCCCCAGAGCTCGAATCGGCCAGAAAGCGAAAACGTCAGGGAAGTGCCGAAGACACGGTTGAACAGGGGCAGCAGTTCCGCTACCAAAAACAATGCCGCCAAAACGGCGGCGCCGTTCAGAGTAATCGATTCCATTAAGAATTGCCGGATCAAATCGCCGCGATCGGCGCCGACGGTTTTGCGGATGCCGACTTCTTTGGCGCGATCCAGCGAGCGGGCAGTGGCGAGATTGACGTAGTTCATCCACGCGATGACGAGAATGAGAAATGCCACGATCAGCAGGCCGAAAGTGATCATCGCGTTGCCGTTGACCTCGGCCTCGCCCTCCATGTGGGAGTGGAGGTGAATATCGTGCAGTGGCTGCAGAGAGAGCTGGGCTGCGCTATCCCGTCCCAAAAGTTGTGCAACAAGATTTGATGAAATCAATTTGGCGTTGAGCTGCTCGGCATCCGTGCCTGGCTTCAATAAGACGTAGGTCAGAAAATCCGCCCATCCCAACATAAACTCTTTGCTCTTCAGCGTTTCGAAGGAGAGTAGAAAATCGAATTGTAAATGCGAATTTTTCGGCACGTCTTCTAAAATGCCAGTAACCAGGAAGGCTTGCTCGCCATTCATAATGACAGACTTTCCCATCGCCGGCTCTTCGCCAAAATATTTTTTCGCGAAGGCAGAGGTGACGATTATAGCATGAGGCTGAGCAAGCGCCTGCTGCGCATCGCCTTCCAGCAATTTGAAGGAAAATAGATTGAGGACGGCGGCGTCGGCGTAGTAAAGCCTTTCTTCGGTGAATCTGGCATCTTTGTAGTTCATCACAAAGTTGCCCATGATTCCGTGCAGATTGATCAGCCGCGCCACTTCCTGAATTTCGGGGAAGTCCGACTTGAGCGCCGGCCCGATCACTCCGAAGGCTTTGGCTCTTTGATAAACATGCCGGCCTTCTTGCCATTGATCCATGCGTATGCGATAAATATCCCCGCCACGCTCGTGAAAACGATCGTAGCTCAGCTCGAAGCCGACGTACAGCATGATCATGGTGCACGCGCTCATGCCGATAATCAACCCGCTCAGATTCACCACTGAAAAGAGTTTGTGGCGACCGAGATTTCTGATAGTGAGCTTGAAATGGTTTTTGAGCATGGGGTTTGTCCGCTGTCAATTGTCAGTTGCAGGACTCGACTCGAAAAACGAAAAACGTTTTCCGGTTTCCGCATTACGATTTCTGTTTACTCATGGCGTTCAGCACTCAGCTTTCAGCAGTCATTGCCAACTGGTTTTAGCTGCCTGCCCGCAGCAGGCGGGAAAGCTGATGGCTGAACGCTGATAGCTTCTATTCATTTCGCAGGGT
>DASWHH010000537.1:0-3314 GCA_036398295.1 bacterium | reverse complement strand
CGATTTTGATCTTGAGCCCGGAAAGCGGCGAACAATTTAGCGTAGGTGAAGACGTCATCATCGCAACCTCGTTTTTCTCGGCGGATGCCGAAATCGATGTTTCCAGCGTCAACCTGTTTGTGGATGGGGAAAATGTGACGCTGCAAGCAGAGATTACTGAGAACCTGCTAACCTATACCTCGAAGAATTTGCGGCCGGGAACCCACCAGGTTTTGATTCAGGGGCACTACACCTCCGGCGCGCAACTGCCGTCGGCCAGCCTGATCTTTCGGGTTGTCGGTGAGCAGCGGCGCGATCCCACGCTGTCCACTTTTTCTGCGCGGGTGTTTGCTGAGACTCGCCAGGAAAAGATCAGCGGCGTGGGCTTTAGCGACAATATCATCGGCGGGCAGTTGAGCGGGCGACAAAGCATTCTCAAATATAACGCCAACCTTTATCTCACCACCCGCGAAAGCAGTCGCTTTCAGCCGCGGCACCGCTACAGCTTGAATTTAGAAATTCCCATGCTGGGCGTCACGGTGGGTGATACCTACCCGCGCTTCAACGATCTCATGCTTTGGGGAAAGCGAGTACGGGGCGTGTGGGGACGTTTGCACACCGGCGTCTTCAATGTCGACGTGGTATATGGGGAAACCAACCGAGGTATTTCGCCGAGGACGCTTCTATCGTCGGCGAACGTCGATTCGCTGGTGGCGTTTGGCACATTTAAGCAGCGTTTGCTGGGCCTTCGCCAGAGTTGGGGCAGCGGCCGCAATTTCCAGTTGGGGCTCAACATGCTGAAAGTCCGGGATAAATTTTCGAGCTCGGATTCCACCGCTTTTTTTGGGGGCCAATTCACGCAGGCGCCACAGGATAACTTGGTATTGGGTTCGGACTTCCTGCTGGCCTTCGACAGCCATCGCATCGAACTTACCGCCGCCGGCGCTTTCAGTTTGTTCAGCAATGACATCTCCGATGGCCCATTAGATAAACAGGAGATTGAAGACCAGTTTGACGTTGATCTTCCGTTTAATCCCGCCGATTTCAAGGACTGGTTGATCATCAACGCCAGCACCACGCCGCTGGATCCGCGCGACCTGACTTCGCTGGCATACAACGTCAACCTGCGGCTCAACTATTTCAACAATGATTTGCGTTTCGGGTACAAGTCCATTGGCGGCGAGTACGCTTCGCTGGCGAATTCTTTTTTACGCGCGAATATTCGCGGTTTCTTTTTCGACGATCGCCTGCGGGTATATCAAAACAAAATCTATCTAAACTTTGGCTTTGAGAACTACAACGACAATTTCGATGCGGATAATCAAAATCCCAACACTAAACTGCAAACCTTCAGCACCGGCTTTTCGATTTATCCTGATCCGCGCTACCCGAACTTGACCTTTGGTCTCCGGAATCACACGCGGGACAACGACATCGACTCGCTTTTTGTGGATTTGACTTCGGGGGTGCCGGATACCTCCGACATTCGGGAAAACAACAAGACCATGGATTGGAGCGTACAGGCCAACTACGATCTCAATTTTATGCAATTGCGGCATTCGGTGAGTGTGAGCTACATCGCCTCTGACCGAAACGATAAATTCAACGATCCGTTCAGGCTGACCCAGGTCGGCAACAATTTTGTTAACCTGACCGAGACCTCATCCAATGTCCAGCTTTTTTCGGTTCGCACCCAATACCAGATTCCGCTGACCACAACGTTTAATTTCGCCCGTAATGAAAACAAGTTTGCCAGCGGGATCAACAGTTTTAAATTCAACTTTTTCGCGGGCAATGCTGAGTACCTGTGGCTGAATCAGAAATTGCGCACCTATTTTGGTATGAACTTGACGTCTGCCTCCGGCAGCACCACCATCACAGCAACGACGCAAGCCGTTACGGATTACACCCGTGTTGGTTTTACCCTGGGCACCCGGTTTGACCTTGGCCCGGGTCATTTTGTATCCCTCGATGGTCAGTTGATTCGATTCAGCGACAATGGCGGTACGCTTGATACCACAATCAGCTCCTTCACCCCGACTAACCCTTCGTTTACCGACCGCATCTTTCGCCTCTATTATGAGAAAAGATTTTAGAACTTTTTCAAAAACATGAAGTTTAAAGGGGCAGTAATTTCAATACCTGCCCCTTTTTGTGTTCACGGATATGAAATTTAGCTGGCAAGAAATCGTCCGAATCTGGCACAATCGCTGGTTGTTTGGAGGCATCCTGGCGATTGGTTCCTCCATAATAGCCATCGTTCTTTCCGTTACCACGCCTTTTGAGAACTTCGAGCTTAAAACCTATGATGCCCGCTTTGCCCTGCGCGGCGAGATGGATACGGAGCAGGATAATATCTTCATTGTGGCCATCGATGATCAAAGTTTCAAGGGTTTAGGTAGAAAGTGGCCATTTTCAAGGGCGTTATACGCCAAAGCAATTTTGAATCTGTTCGAGGCGGGCGCGCGCATCATTGTGTTGGATATTGAAATTGTCGAACCCAACCTGGACGAGCCCCGGCAGGATGAAGTGCTGGCGGCAGCAGTGTACCGCGCCCAGAACGTAATCCTGGCGGGCAAATGGGTCACCGAGTTTGTCGCCAATAAAGACATTATTAGCACCTATGTGCTTGAGCCTATTCCAAAATTGCTGGAGGCGCAAGTGCGCTGGGGGCTGGTGAACGTCGACGAGGATCCGGATGGCTTCATCCGTCGCTATCTCCTATTTCAAGAAAAGAACCAGCGCTACTATTATCCGCTTAGTGTCGTAACCTACTTAAGTCTAAATTCCACTAATGGCGCGACCGGCAACGGTGTGAAGAACGACAAAAGCCATTTCGAGTTGGCAGCTCTACGCGTTCCCAAGGCCGACTACAATAGCATGCTGGTCAATTTTCGCGGCCCGGCCAAAACCTTTCGCACGTTTTCGTTTTCCGACATTCTGGACGACGCCAACTTTGACCTGGTTGAGGAAGAGGACACCGATGTTTTCGAGATGCACAAGGCGGAGGGCACCTTCAAGGACAAAGTCGTATTTATCGGGGCGGCGGCCGAGGAGCTACAAGACAACAAATTCACACCCTTCTTTGGTTACAAAGGTACGAAGCGTAAACTCCCCGGTGTTGAGCTTCATGCTAATGCTCTAAGCACCTTGCAGCGCGGGGACTTCATCCGGCGACAGGGTTGGGGGTTGGTGTTGCTCATGGTGCTGCTTTTGGCGAGTGTTGCGATGGTGCTGACCAAATGGCTTAAGCCGTTCCGCGGCATGTTTGCGGTATTGGGCTTGATATTAGGCTACTTCATCTGGGCTTTTTATGCCTTCATAAACAACCAGGT
>DASWHH010000536.1:0-3079 GCA_036398295.1 bacterium | reverse complement strand
GAGGACGCCGAGAACGCTGAGCTAATATTAAAAAGTTTTTCTCTGCGACCTCTGCGCACTCTGCGCACTCTGCGGTTTATGTTTAAAAAACTTTGCTAAAAAAGCACAATGTTGCTGATTTGTAGTATAGAGGAAGCAATTCAAAAGAATTTTCAAACTTCAGGAACTTTTATTTAAGGAGGAGAGGACATGATCGGCAAGAAAATGTCGCCTCACCAACTGAAACTCGGAGCGATGGTTCTGGCAATAACAACTATCGTCGCGTTCGGAGGATTGATCGCTCGCACAGCAACCCGGCCGATGGCCGTGCAGCTCAAAAGTCACATACAAATCTGCCAGAAGAATGAAAAGGGTTCGTGGGAAGTCATCGACGAAGTGGGGCCTGAAACTCTTAACTTCGAAGCCAGTCTGCTGGAGCTTGCCAGTGGCAAAAAAGTCAACAGCGCGTTCAATTGGCAAACCAAATCCAAAAAAGGACTGCCTTACAGTGTGCGACTTCACGAGCCCGCGAGCATTAACCTGAACCCGGTCAACGGCCAGCTTGATGCCGACTTAAAGTTCGCCATCACCTACGATGGCCAGACCGCGGTGGTCACTGGCAAGCTGACCACCGAGTCCGTTGACGGTCCGCGCGGCCTTCGCAAGGGCAAACGTACAGCCGGCTTGTTTGGCCATAATCGCACCAGCCTCACTCTGGTCAGCGCCAACGAATTCAAGCCTTCAGCCGGAGCCACACCGAAGCTGTTGGTTTGCACCGAAGAATACACCCTGACACCAAAAGAAGAAAAGCGCAAGTAGCGCATTAACTGAGGAAAGGAAATCCGATGAGGAGATTCGACACTTGTTTGCGTTGGTGCGGGGGTTTTACTTTCGGCATGTTCGTGTTCCTCATCTCCAGCTGTGCGTATGCAGTCGACCGCAACGACTTCGTTTTGGTGAGCATCACCGTGGATGTTCCAAGGGTGCTCAACATACCGGGCGGCACCCTGACGGCCGTCAACAAAGGCACTTACTGGGAAATACCCCATCATATCAATTTCAGCCGCAGCTCCGTCACCTTTAAATGGCAGCTCGAGACCAGCCAGCAGAATAGCGCCTATGGCAACACATTGATGGATCGGGTAAACAGCTATTCGACGATCTGGGGAAAAAAGGGCAGTGCCATCGCCGTGAGCCTGGGAGGCGCAACGCGTGAGGGTAGTTACTTTGTCATTAAGACCCTCGCTGCCAGTCAGATTGCTCAAAACCCGGGTTGGCCCTGTACTGTCTCATTGGGTGTTCGATACAACAATGACACCATGGTCTATTCGGACCCGACCTGGTATGAAGTGCGAATCGAGTCTATGCGCTCGGCATCGGCCCGGACCATGCAACCACTCAGCAACGCCGGTGGCAACGATGGCGCCAACAGCGCCAGCACACTGAAATGGAGCTCGCCTATCAGCGTTGCTAATTTTCCAGATTTGATGAATACGAGTATCATCACCGCGGCCCAGCGTCAGCGCATCGAAAACAAAAAGCTTTCAGAGATTGTCAGCAGCGTGGTGATCGCCCGAGACGACAACGCGCGATGTTCGGCCTGCCATTATCAAACGGGCAATGTTTCACAATATTACCGTCCGAGTGTCGCGCAAAACGCCCAGACTACGATCAGCGCCACGGCCGCTTACAACTACAACGAAGCCCGCAATGGCACGGCGACCTGGGCTGGTTCCCAAGGTTTCGCCGATCGTTTCTTGCAACGCCACGCCGGGGGAGCGAAGCCCAATCCAGCTGTCGGACAAAAGCCGTTGTTCTTGCGCAAACTGTTTGAGAAATGGAAAAGCGATGGCTATCTGCAATAACTTAACCGCATGATCATGCGTTGTCTTGTCAGCCTGTTTACAATAGTTTTGTAATAAATGAGGACGAAATATGGGTGGGTTAAGAATAACGAGGCTGCTATTGTGGGCGTACTTATTTGCCAGCGCCGCGCTGATCTCGGCTTCGGATCTCTCTGTCCAACCTAACTTTCGCAATAACCGTTGGATTGGCCGCAGCCAGACAATTACGTTGCGTTTGAGTCGTCCGCTACACCAGTCCGATGGCAAATTGGCGATCTTCATCGGCGCCACCGACATGACGGATCTGTTTGTGAATCTGAGGGACTCGTTGTGCTACACGCCATCGATCATACTGCTGCCACCGGGTGAATCAGAAATGATCGTGCACCTGGTTTCCCCCGACAACATCTGGGAGGAAGTCGCGCGTTTTCCGATGAAAGTGTTGACGCATACTGGTTTTGAAAAGGCCCAGATACTGCCGCGCATTTCCGTCAGCAACAGCGGGCAGGTAGCCGAAGGACACACCCCCGCCAACAACACGCCCCACGTGAGACCTATCAGGATTTTTCAGGACAATCGAATCTCACCTCCGAGCACGTTCGCGGCATCATCACCTTTCGCAGCCAGTGGGATTTTGTCGGCGCCAGCGAACAGAACCAGGCCCTGCGTTTCGGAGAAATGGGGGACAAAGCCTATCAGGTCGATCTCTCAAGCTACCTGGTGCAGCTGCAAACCGGTCGCACAGAGTTCACCTTCGGCCATATCAATCACGGCCGGCAGCGGCACCTTATCAACTTTTTCGGCAGTCGCGGTCTCATGGTAAAAACCGAAGTCGTTTCACGAATCGATGTGTCGTTCGCCGCCATGAATGCTAACAACATCGTGGGGTGGGACAATTTTGTCGGCCTGAGTAAAAGAGACAATCGCATTTACAGCGGCACCTTGGGACTCGAGGTATTCAAGACCCGCCCCGGAACCACTCGATTGGAAGCTTCGGTTATGGATGGTCGGCTGCTGCCGTTCAGCAGCTTCAACCAGGGCAATGTCGTGGATGCAGAAGAGAGCCGCGGCTATGGATTTCGCCTGCAAGCCAGTCATCCCAGCCAGCGGATTCGTTTTGAAGGCGGCTTCGCCCGCAGCAAATTCACCAACCCGGACGATCCTTTTCTCTCCCAGGGAGCGGAGTTGGTGCCGGTGCAGGAAACGTCTCGCAACGCGCGCTACGCGGATTTGGGAATCGGCGTGCTGCAAAATCT
>DASWHH010000535.1:0-3932 GCA_036398295.1 bacterium | reverse complement strand
ATATAGAAATGAGCCTTCGCGAGACGGAGCGCAGGGGATCTCCTATTCGCCCAGCACGGGAGCGCCTTGGTAAACGAGACCGAAGAGAGTCATCCCGACCCAGCCAAGGAGTGCAACGTGGCCGTGAATCGGCGCCCACGGGCACGCTACCTCGATGCCCCCATGGAGGTAGTTTTTGAACGAATGCCATTTCCAAATTGAACAACTTAGTTGAGACGACTGGTTTATAAAAGCCATCTCCAGCGCAAATTTTCTTTTTTGAGCGTTAGTCTTTCAGGAAAATTTTTTATTGCAATTGTCGCCTCGCCCTCGACATCCAGATCGAAAAAATTGTCCGTGAGGGTAGTGCCTGATGGCAGGGCCGACAGCGCCAGATTTTTTGCGAAGCGGTCGGTTTTCACCTTGACTCGCCAGTCACCTACACCGATTTTCTCCAGCCGGCAGTCGATTGTGGGATTTTCCAATTCAAGATGTTTGAAGCGACTGAAGAAATAGCGATTTTCTGCTAGAGTTCGATCATTTTCCCACAGTCGCGCGTGGAGGTATTGTTGTTGTGGATTGAGCTGAAAAAGTTCCTCGAAAGCCGGCGCTGCAAGCCGCACTGAGCTATTAGCGGGAATTAACATCCGTTCGTGACATGCAAGACCAACTTCTCCGGAGATGCTGAGAATTTCAAATTCAAGTTCTGCTTCCAAGGTGGAAAGCGTGTCGTTGGTCGCCCAAATTTCAACGAACTTGCCGACGGGTTTGAAACTTAACAATAGTGGCGCAAAGAAGCGGCGCGCGTACCAGTAAGCGGCTTTGGGTTGCAGTTCGCTGTCGATCACGGCCCAGCTCGACACCGGCCAGCAATCGTTGAGTTGCCAAAACAGCGTGCCGGCGGAGTGAAATTTCTCGCGACGCCAGTGTTCCACCATGGTCTTTAGCGCTTCGGCTTGTACGATCTGCGTTTTGTAAATGAAGTCTTCAAAATCATCAGGCATTTTGACCTGGCCGGCAAGAAATCGATAGAGCCGCTCCGAACCTTCAGCCTGTTTATTGTGATGTTCAAACACTGGGCTCTGCGGCCACAGATCATCCCGGTCGAGAAATTTCTGCCACGTCGCAACTGTCGCTGGAGCCTGAAAGCCAAACTCCGAGACAAAGCGGCCGCGGTCTTTGGCGACGGTCGCAGGATCGGCCCAGTTGCTCCAAATGTTCCACTGGTGGTGATCGCCCTGTCGCTCATCGTTGGGGTCTTCGCCTCCGAAAGGTGAGCTCTGCGAGTATGGCCGTGCCGGATCATGCGCGGCGCAAATTTCCGGAATGATTTTTTCAAACAGCAAAACGCCGGGCATTTCGCGGTGCGGGCGCCGCGTTTCGCTATTCCATATCCATTCGTTTTCATTGTTGCCACACCACAATGCAATACAGGGATGGTTGCGCAGTTGCTTGATGATGATTGCGACTTCGTGTCGAACATTCTCGACGAATTCCGGATATGCCGGATAAACACCGCAGGCAAACATGAAATCCTGCCAGACCAGAATACCGAGTTCGTCACAAAGATCGTAAAAGATTTTATCTTCGTAAATACCACCGCCCCACACGCGCAGCATGTTCATGTGGGCGTCGTCGGCCATGCTCAACAGCGACCGATATTTCGCATTGGAGATACGCGGCAAAAAGCAATCCGCTGGAATCCAATCTGCGCCCTTGCAAAAGATGCGCGCGTTGTTGATGCAAAAGAGGAATGACTCGCCTCCGGCATCTTGTTCGCGAAGCAATTCGAGCTTGCGAATGCCAAACCGTGTCACGCGCTCGTCGACGATTTCACCGCTGACACTGGCGATCAATTTCACTGCATACAGTGGGTGATTGCCAAAGCCATTTGGCCACCACAGGTGCGGTTGTTCAATGACAAATTCCGCGGAAAGATTTTCTTGGGAGGAACTGACATGCTTGCTGGCGCGAAAATTCGGGCCGAAAATTTCTACAACAAATTCCACCGCGATATCCGAAAATTTTTCAATGTCAATTTTCACCGCCACTATCGCTCGCTGTAAATCGTCACTGAGGCGCGCGTCAGCAAAAAGATCATTGATGCGCAAATGCTTATGGCCTTTCAGTCGAATCGGTCGCCAGATGCCGCTGGTTGCCAGTTTCGGGCCCCAATCCCAACCGAAGGAGTATTGCGCCTTGCGAACAAAGACGCGGTAGCCCTCCAGCGCCACGGGCAACTTGCCGTGGCAGGCTTCCAATTTTTGCGCCCGTTGGATTGGCGAATCGAAACGAATTTCGATTTCATTTTCACCGGTACGCAACAACGATTTTACGTCGAACCGGTGTGAAATAAACATGTTGTTGGTTTCCGCCACGCGCTGGCCGTTCATAAAAATCGCTGCAAAGGTATCGAGGCCTTCGATCACAAGGTTAATGGCAGCGCTCGTTAAGAATCCTGCCGGCACTTCAAACGAGCGCCGATAATGCCAGCCGATTTCCGCCACCCATTGCACTTGCCATTCGTTGTCGCGATAGAATGGGTCAGGAATTTTCCCTGCCACGAGCAAATCGGTGTGGACCGTGCCAGGCACGGTTGCCGGCAACCATTCATTTTTTTTGAAAAGCGTCGCGGGTAACTGGCTGATTCGCGGTGATTGCCAATTCGGCTGCATTTGCCAGGCACCATCGAGATCGATTGAGGAGTTCTTCATAACACATTCCTATGCCTCGAGAAAAATTCCAGAAATTCCACCGTGCCTTTAGAAGCATACTCGTGGGCGTAATAAACACGTGGATAGGCTTGCAAACGCAATTTGACAGCGGGCTCATCGCGAACTAAAGCTACCCATCCTCCGCCACAACCGACCACTTCAAATGCTGACAAGTCATTGACCGAGATCGCTGCCGAGGAATAACTGATTTCCACATCAACGCTCAGTGATTGCAGTGCGTCGATGACCTGCCGGCAGAGCGCCGGCAGATCATCCGGACGATGATGGGGAAACTCGTTTGGATAAAGCGTGAGCAGATGGTTCTTTTCGCCACCAATGAACAGCCGATCGAGCAGGCCTCGCCCGGCCAGCCGCTGTTTGACAGCATCAAACTGCGCTTGCGATAACCCGCCAAGGTGGATCATACCTCTTTCATTTTCATGAGGCTCGAGAATGAGCACTGCTCCATTTTCGCTGATGGTCGGCCGCCCGTTCAAATCAAAAATACGGTGCACTGCTATCGCGGTCAGTGTTTCGCGGCCACTGACTAAGCCAATTTTGATGCCGTTGGATATGAGCCGCTGAATGGTATCCAGCAATTTTGGAGAATGGCCGCGACCGTTAATTCCGGTTAGTGTACCGTCAATGTCACAAAGACTGTATTCGATGTTTTTCAAAATTTGAGTTGGCAAGCTGATATCAGATACAAGGCGACATCACACAGAAAATATCTAATGGAGTACAACTGCCTTTTGGATGAGGTGAGTCGCGCCTGCTTCAAAAACAAGCAAGTAAATCCCTGAAGGAAGCGCCGAAGCCTCCCAGGTCATGCGATGTCTTCCCGCCGTCAACTTACCGCGATGCACGACGGCGACCTCTTGTCCAAGCGTGTTGATTACACGAATGATCACCTCTTGGTCGCGAGGCAGTTCAAAAGTCAAAGTCGTCTGTTGGTGAAAGGGATTCGGATAATTCGGCAAGAGCATAAATGCTGCTGGTACTGGTGATGACGCTATTGGTTCAGTAACAGCCGTCACCAAAGGGATAGCACGTTCAACTACGATAGATTTATTTTCGGGGCCGATGAAAATTTTTCTTTGCACAGTTGGCTGCAACATGAGGTAGTCGACGATTGCCGTGCGTTGAGGATCAGCGCCTGCATATCGCAAAATTATATCATGTTCACCGGAGGCAAGATGGATTTTCTGCGGCAGTTGCGCCACCCACAAAAACGTTGAC
>DASWHH010000534.1:0-7738 GCA_036398295.1 bacterium | reverse complement strand
TTGGGGTTCATGAATTCGTTTGAGGAACTGGAAGCTAGAAAGCCGCACGCGAACTGAGAAAGTCAGTTTCCAACCTGGTTCGCAAGTTTCCAGTTGAGGAGAAGTTCAGGTTAGCAGATCAGATCATTCGGTCGTCCCATTCCGTAGCGGCGAACATAGCCGAGGGATTTGGCAGATTTCACTACCAAGAGAACATTCAATTTTGTCGTCAGGCAAGAGGGTCATTAAGCGAGACCTTAGAACACCTGATATGTGCCTTCGATGAAGGATTCATCGATCAAAAAACCTTTGAAGAGTACCAAGCTATGATTGCAAGATGCCTGAAGCTTTTGAACGGTTACATCGCCTACTTGAAGAAGGCCAAAAATAACCAATAACTCCATAACCCAATAACTAATAACCACCACTATGCTATTTTTGCTTCTATTCTCGCTAACACAAAACGGCGCAACAACAGCCGACTGGCCGATGTTCCGCGGCAACCCGCAAAACACCGGCGTGGCCAGCGGTGTGCTTCCGGAAAATCCTGAGCCACTGTGGACATTTGCTGCCGGCGACGTCGTCGAATCCAGCGCGGCCATTGCCGATGGCATGGTTTACTTCGGCTCACTGGACGGTTTTCTATATGCCCTTGATTTCGCCACTGGCGAGTTGAAGTGGAAGTATCAGGCGGCGGACGAAATAAAGTCCTCGCCCGCCGTGTATAACGGGGTAGTTTATTTCGGTGACGAGCTGGGTACCTTTCACGCGCTCGATGGCCGTAGCGGCGAGAAAAAATGGACCTTCAAAGCCGATGGCGGCATCATCTCCTCGGCTAATTTTTTTTCGGCTGAGCCGATCCGCTCTGGCGGAGAAGAGCGCGTGTTGTTTGGCGCTTACGACAATTTTCTCTACTGTTTATCTGCGAAAGACGGGGCTCTGGTGTGGAAATTAGAAACCGATGGCTACGTCCACGGTACGCCAGCCATCGTTAATGGCAGTGCAGTGATCACCGGCTGCGATGGCTATCTGCGGGTGGTCGATATTCGTAGCGGTGAGGAGCAGCAGAAAATAGCACTCGCCGATAACGTTGCTGCCAGTGCCGCTGTTTTCAACGATCAGGTTTATGTCGGCACATTCAGCAATCAGGTGCTGGGCGTCAATTTGAAAGCGGGCAAAATTGCGTGGCAGTATCAGAATTCGAAACGGCAATTCCCGTTTTATTCCTCCGCGGCGGTGACCAAGGATATCCTGATTGTTGGCGGCAGGGATAAAATGATTCATGCCCTCGACCCGACGACTGGCGAAATGAAGTGGACGTTCATGACCAAAGCCAAGGTGGAGTCTTCGCCGGTGATCGTGGACGGCAAGGTGATCGTCGCGTCCGGCAGCGGCGAGATTCACATTCTCGACGTTACGACCGGCAAATCTCTTTGGCAATTCGAAACCGGCGCTGGGATAGTGGCGTCGCCGAGCTTTACTGCCGGCAAATTCGTGATTGGCGGCGATGATGGCGTCGTCTATTGTTTTGGAGAAAAGTAACGGAGGTTTACTAAACCTTTGAGGTTTAGTAAACCTGTCTCATAATCAGGAAAACATCATGGCAACAGCACTGGAAAAAGTAAAAGCTGAACCCGCCACCGCGCGGCTGGATCTGAAAGAGACCGAGGCGGGCAGCGTATTCGTTTCGAACTACCCTCCCTATTCTTTTTGGAGCAATGATAAGGTGGGTGACGCCCTGCGCGTGCTAAATTCTCTACCTGCGCAGGCAGGCGAACCGCTGGCGGGCCCGCCTGCAGGACGGGCAGGCAACACACTCGGTCTTTATTTACACATTCCGTTTTGCCGCAAGCGCTGCAAGTTTTGCTACTTCAAAGTTTATACTGACAAAAATAGCTCGCAAATCGAAGGCTATGTTGATGCTCTGGCGAAGGAAGTGGAGTTGTACAGCCGATTGTCTGCGGTGAAAGGACGTAAGCTGAAGTTCGTTTACTTCGGCGGCGGTACGCCCTCGTATGTCAGCGTTAGCCATCTAAAGAAATTGGTGAAACGCGTCAAGGCGGCAATTCCATGGGAGGGCGCCGAAGAGGTCACCTTCGAATGTGAACCGGGCACGTTGTCGCAATCGAAGTTGGAAGCCATTCGTAACACCGGCGTCACCCGCTTGAGTCTCGGCGTGGAGAATTTCAACGATTTCATTTTGGAGGAAAACGGCCGCGCGCATCTCTCGAAAGAGATCTTTGAGGTCATGCCGTGGATCAACGATTTGAAATTCGATCAGCTCAACATCGATCTCATCGCCGGCATGGTCGGTGAAACCTGGGAGACCTGGCGCGACAACGTCAAGCAGACCATCGATCTCGATCCCGACAGCGTCACCATTTACCAGATGGAGCTGCCGTACAACACCGTTTACACGCAGTTGCTTTCCGACGGGAAAATTGACATACCCGTCGCTAACTGGCAGGCCAAGCGTGAGTGGCATGACTACGCTTTTAACGAACTCGCCGCGGCCGGGTACGAGATTTCCAGCGCCTATACGATGGTCAAAAGTAAATCGCATGGTCGCTTTGTCTACCGCGATTCCGTCTGGCGCGGTACCGACATGCTCGGGACCGGCGTGGCAGCGTTCGGCCATATGAGCGGGGTGCATATACAAAACACACCATCGTGGGACGATTACTTGACCATGATCGGGTCCGGCAGATTGCCGGTTAGCAGAGCGTTCGTTACCACGCCGGCGGAGCGGGTGACCCGCGAGATGATCTTGCAGCTGAAGTTGGGCGGGATTCGCCCACCATACTTCAAGGAAAAATTTGACGTTGACATCCTGCAGAAATTTTCGGGCGCATTCGAGAAACTCAAGGACGAGGGCATGCTGACATATTCACCGGAACAAGTGCAATTGACGCGCGCCGGTTTTCTCCGGGTCGATCAACTATTGCCGGAGTTTTATCAAGAAAAGTATCGTAATGCCCGCTACACCTGATTCGCAACATGCGAGAGCCTTGCTAAACTATCTGACTATAGTGAGATTTGCTCTTGCGTAACCATAGCGAAGGCACCAAGCATGAAACAACAATTTCTACTGAAGCGCGGCATCAGGCGAAACCACTATGACTTTCCGAATTTCTGTACCAAATCTCAGTCGTGGGTTGAGGTACCGTCTATAATTGAGGAGAGAGAAAAATGAATCAATGGCAAAAACAACTTTGCCAGCACACGTTCGCCTTGTTGTCGTTTTGCGTCAGCCTGGCGGTGGTTTCGGCTGAAACGCCCAACGATTGGCCGAACTGGCGCGGTCCAAAATCCGATGGCGTGGTCGTTCAGAGTCGGCCGTTCAATTTCGCCCCTGGTAATGGCTTGAAACTCGTTTGGAAGAAACCCCTCGGCTCCGGATACTCCAGCATTTCGGTGGCGAACGGTCGGGTCGTTACCATGTTTTCCGATAAGAAATTCGATTACGTCATCGCGCTCGACGCCAATACCGGCGCCGAGTTGTGGCGCTTCCAGTTTGATTCGACCTATGTTGGTCACGACGGTTCCCACGACGGACCAATTTCCACGCCCTTAGTTACCGCCGACCAGGTTTTTGCGGTCGGTCCCAGGGGTCATTTGTTTGCGCTCGAGGTTGTCACCGGCAAAAAAATCTGGTCGGCTCACCTTGCAGAAGATTTCAAAGTTAAATCGCCTACCTACGGATTAGGCACCTCGCCGCAGATCGCCGGCAGCGTCCTGCTTTTGGAAGCCGGCGCGCCGGATAATACGGTCTCCGGGCTCAATCCGGCGGACGGTAAACTTTTGTGGAGCGCTGGCAACGACACGGTCGCGTATCAATCCCCGGTGCTGATGAACCTGGCCGGCCGCCAGCAGCTGGTGTGTCTCGCCAATCACCGGATTTTTGGAATCGATCCGGCCTCCGGAAAAATTTTGTGGGAGCATCGTCACGGTGGGAGCGGCGGCACCAGCAGTCCCGTGCCTGCGGGGGACAATCGAATTTTCATCCATTGCGGCTGGGAGCAAGCCGTTATGTTGGAAGTGGGCGAGGAGAGGGGAAAATACGCAGCAAAAGAAATTTGGAAAAACTCTAACATCAAAGCAACGTATAATGTGCCCATCTATTTCGATGGCCACCTCTATGGCTATAGTGGTTCGTTTCTCACCTGCATCAACGCGGCGACGGGTGAAAGTGTTTGGAAGTCGCGCCAACCCGGCGATGGTTTTCTAATTGGCGTCGACGGCCACCTGGTCATCCTCACTAAGAAGGGCTCGCTTCATGTCGGCACAGCCAGTGCGGAGGGATACCAAGATTTGGCGAGTTTACAGTTGTTCAACGGACACTCGTGGACGCCGGCCAGTTTTGCAAATGACCGCATCTACGCTCGTAGTTTCGGAGAAATCGCCAGCGTCGAAGTGGGGCCGGTGGACCAAATGCTGACCGCGGCGCCGGCAAAACCAGCCGCCGCAAAAACCAACTTCGAACAATTTCTCGCCAAAGTGAATGGCGCTGAGGCCAAACCGGCGCTTATCGATGAATTCTTGTCCGCTCAAAAAGCCTTTCCGATTACCGAAGGTGAACAAACCGTTCATTTTGTCTATCGCGGCGACGCCAACGATCTCGCCCTCGAAGGCGATCTCCTGGGCGACCATGTCGAGGAACCAATGAAGCGTGTCACCGGCACAGATTTATTCTACTTCAGCGCTCGGCTTGAGCCGGATGCCTGTGTGAAATATCGCTTCATCAAAAATTTTGACAAAGCCATCGCGGATACTCTCAACCCCCGACGCATCCCGACGATTGCTGGTGATTTTTCTTTGCTTTCCATGCCGAAATGGCGCGAGCCGAAACATCTTTCTGAACCGAGTCCTGGGATGGAAAGAGGTCGAATTGATACGGTTCGCTTTACGAGTACGATTAGCGAAGGAAGCCGGCGGCTGGATGTGTACTTGCCGGTGGGATATGACAAAAGCGGCGCGCGTTATCCGGTGGCGTATGTCAACTGGGGCGACCTGGCAAAAGACTGGGGGAAAGTGCCGTTGTCTTTGGATAATCTCATCGGACGCAACTTGATGCCGGTGATTGTGGTGTTCATTCCGCAGAAACCGCCGCAGGATTTCTCGGAATTTTGGGGGGAACAGCAGTCAAAATACGTTGAGATGGTGGCCGAGGAATTGGTGCCGTTCATCGACCAACACTATCGCACCGTCCCGTCTCCCGAAGCACGGCTCAACATTGGCCCCGGATTTGGGGGCACCAGCGCTTTGCAAGCGGCATTGAAGTATCCGGCCGTATTCGGCGGCGTCGCCACCCAATCTATGTTTCTGCTCACCGCCGATGAAAACCAGCTGAAAGGCTTGGTGACCGATGCGCAGAAACAGCCGCTGCGCGTTTACATGGATTGGGGCCGCTACGATTACCGCAGCCCGGTCGAGAATTGGGACATCGGCAAAAGCAATCAACATATCGCGGAGTTTCTGAAAGAACGTGGCTACGTTGTCACCAGCCTGGAAGTCAACGAGGGATTTGATTTTGCCAACTGGCGCAATCGCACCGACAAGGTTTTTGAGACGTTTTTTGCGCTGGCGCAGGCGAAGAACTGAACACCGCGTAGCGCAGAGAGCATAGCGCAGAGTGATTGGAGTGTTGGAGTGCATTGATGGAGGATCAGAGTAATGCTTTGGCTTTTTCATTACTCCATTACTCCACATCGTGACCGCACAAAACTCAGCGTGACAGGTTTCCACGATTTGGATGTAGGTTCATAGTTAACGGAGAGGCATGAAAGGTTTAACCAGAGAGGTGATGTATGAAAAGTCGTTTACTGTTTGGGTGGATGGGTGTGGGTCTGTTTGCTTTTGCCGCATTGGTCATGGCTTCGACGCCCTCCTCCACCGACTGGCCGAGGTGGCGCGGTGTTAACGCTGACGGCAAGGCCTTTCATAACGTACTAAAATTTGAGGCGGACCAGGGTCTCAAAATCGCCTGGAAGAAGCCGCTCGGCTCAGGATATTCCAGCGTATCCGTCGCTGCTGGCCGCGCCATCACCATGTTTTCGGACAGCACCTTCGATTACATCATCGCGCTCGATGCCAACCGCGGGAGCGAGCAGTGGCGCTTCAAGATGGATTCCACGTATGTCGGCCACGACGGCTCGCACACCGGCCCCATCTCCACGCCGGTGATTGATGGCGATAAAGCGTTTGCCCTCGGACCGAGGGGCGTGCTTTATGCACTCAATGTCGAGACTGGCAAACTGCTTTGGTCAACGGCTTTGGTGAAGGATCACAAATCTATCGCGCCGTTTTATGGCTACACCACCGCGCCCTTTGTCTATCGGGAGGCGCTAATCGTTCAAACCTCGGGCGCCCAAGACAATTTTGTTTCCAGCTTAGACAAAAACAGCGGCAAAGTTCTGTGGACTTCCGCCCATGACACCTCCGCGTATCAGTCGCCACTGGTACTCAACGTCGCGGGTCAGGAACAGCTGGTCGCGATCGGCAACAAAAAAATCTTCGGATTTGATCCAGGAACTGGCAAACAGTTGTGGGAATACGATCATAAAGGAGAAGAAAATTCCAGCACTCCTTTGTTGGTTGACGGTGACAAAATCTTTTTCCTCGCGAAATGGCAGGAAAGCCAAATGCTGCAAGTGCAAAAGGACGGCGCTCAGTTCACCGTTCGCGAACTCTGGAAGAACGGCAACATCAAGCAAAGTTACAATCCGACGGTTTTTCACGAAGGCCATTTATACGGTTATAATACCCGCTTTCTCGCTTGCGTGAACGCCGCCACTGGTGAGACGGTGTGGCGCTCGCGCGCGCCGGGCGACGGCTTCCTGATCCTGGTGGACGGTCATCTGTTGATTCAAACCAAAGACGGCAGAATGCATGCTGCCAAGGCGACGCCCGCCGGCTACCAGGAAGTGGCGAGTCTGAATGTGTTCGACAATGTGGTGTGGACGCCGCCCAGTTTTGCCAACGGTAAAATTTACGTTCGCGGCCTGCATGAAATCGCCAGTGTCGAAGTGGGCAAAGTGGCAGAGGTGTTGGCGGCGGATGTCGCTAAACCGGCAACGCCGGCCGTGCCCGCAAATTCCAGGTTTGCGGCCTTCGTGAAGAAAGTGGAAGCGGCCAGCGACAAAAAGGCGCTCGTGGATGAATTCATGGCTTCGCAAAAGCAGTTCCCAATTGTCGACGGTGAGGACCTGGTCCATTTCGTTTATCGCGGGGAGGTGAAGGACTTAGCCATCAACGGTGACATGTTCAATATTGGGCAGGAAGTGCCTTTCAACCACATTGCCGGCACGGACCTTTATTACTACTCGCTGAAGACCGCGGCGGATGCCA
Organism: bacterium; assembly: GCA_036398295.1. Classification (GTDB taxonomy): domain Bacteria; phylum Zhuqueibacterota; class Zhuqueibacteria; order Oceanimicrobiales; family Oceanimicrobiaceae; genus DASWHH01. The sequence continues at coordinate 412 of DASWHH010000534.1, read as the reverse complement.
ATCTGGGCTATCAAATCAGACGCAACTTCGACGAGACCGTCACCGATCCCTTGAATCCGCACAAGGCACGCTCCTTCACCGGCGAACAGTCGGTTTTGGTGATGCCGAAACGCAAGGTGGAAACCCATTTTGACGACCCCGCCGAGGGTATCGTGCGCGGCCGGATCGACAGCCTCAATTTCGAGAGCAAGATTTTGGGCAACAGCCGTAAGCTTGACGTTTACGTGCCAGCCGGTTACGATCAAAGCCAGAATCGCTATCCTGTGGTTTATATCCATTATGGCGCTATGGCCAAAGACTGGGCGAAGATGCCCAACACCCTGGATAATCTCATCGGCAAGACCATTCAGCCCCTGATTGCGGTGTTCATTCATGTCAATCAGCAGGCGGGTTTTCAGGAATATGCCGGCGC
>DASWHH010000533.1:0-2312 GCA_036398295.1 bacterium | reverse complement strand
TACTGCAATATGAAATTGTCGACACCAGGACTATCGGTTCGCATGAGTATTTCGTTTCACGCCGGAGCTTTGATCTTGCCGTTAACCAGGACAGCAGCTACTATCGCATCGACGCCAGCGGCCGGATTTTCACTAATCGCGAGGGTGAGGATGCGTTGTACATCGATTTCAACCGTGACGTTGGCGAGAGCTGGGAAAGTTACAGTGATTATGTCGCCCGGATCAGCAAAAGGGATTTCGAGATGAACGTTCCCCTTGGCCGTTTCGAAAATTGTATTGAAGTGTTTTTTGATTATCCGCCCGCCATTGACGATGAGCTCTGGGAAGTGTATTCTCCCGGCATCGGACCGGTGGAGTTTCGCGGCCAAATTGGCTCGCTGCAGCTGGTGTCGGCAGTGGTGAACGGCGTGGAGATTGAGTGAATGCCAATGCCTATCACGAGAACAAAAGTCCAATGCGGACAGGCACACCGGTGAATATGAAGACGAATGAATCAATTTTTTTGGCGGGCCTGTTGACTCTGGTCCTATTACAATTGAGCTGTGACAGCTCACCAACTTCACCCGAGACCGCTGGGCTCGGTCATTTCCCCATGCAAATCGGCAATCGCTGGACCTATCAGTCCCTTGTGGATACCAGTTGGATCGTGGATGTGGAAATCACCGGCAAGCGGCAGATCGGTCTGCAGCGCTATTTTGTTTTTGAAGAGCGCTATTCAGGGAGCGACCAGGTTTATCGTCTTTATTTTCGTGCGGGTGATGACGGCAGAATTTTCACCAGCCGGCAAGGGCAAGATCGGTTGTATATTGACTTCGGGCGTACGGTCGGCAAGGCCTGGCCGAGCTTCGGAGAGTATATTGGCCAAATCTCCCAAAGAAATGTTAGCAGGGTCGTTCCAGCCGGTGCGTTCGAGAATTGCGTGATCGTAGGGTGGGACATGCCTCAATGGGTGGATGATGAATTGTGGGATACTTTTGCACCGGGCGTCGGCGCGGTCGTAAGGAATTCCGCCTGGACATCGTTTGTGTTGAAATCGGCGGTGGTGAACGGGATAGCTTTATGAAGCGGAGAGTTCGATGATTAAAAACTCAATTCGACTGCAGCATTTCTTCCGGTTCTCATTGTTGTTTGTTTTTCTCGGTTGTGGGCACGAGGCTTTTCTGCTGGGGCCCGAGTTCGAATTTCGCCAGATCGCCTGGAACGATCTCAGCGACTGGGAAAAACAGTCGGTGATCGGTGATTGGCGAAAGGCGGACGTATTCCGCACCGCCCCGTTCAAGCGCCAGAGTTGTGGTCGCCGTACGATTCCGCACCAACGTTGATGAACTGCTCGGCCCCATCATGGTATTTATTGATCCGGATACCAAACAAGTGGTGGGTCGGGGGTTACGGGATTGACACTACGTTTGAGATGATTATGAAAAAGTTCAGACTCGTTTCTCTTATCGCCTTCCTGTTTGTCGATGCCGTCTTATTTGGCCAGTCGAAGGTTCATTTCGAGGTCAGCGGCGGTTACATGGGCAATTTGTCGCTTCATAGCAAATTAGCCGCATTTGACAGCGGCTGGACGCTCGGCCTGGGTCTCTCTTACACTTTGAACCGGCGCGTCAGTTTTCTGGCAACCGGCGCCTATCATGTGCTGCCTCTTGCAGAAAGAGGGATTGTGGGAATTGAACCTCCCATCATTGGCAGTCGGCCTATCGTAGGAGCGAAAAGCGAAAACTCAAAAATGTATGAATTGGCTATCGCATCCAGGATATTCAGCAACGGAGGGAGGCATGTTTGGCCATTCATCACTTTGCGGGGCGGCGTGTTTTTGGTTGAAGTCGGCCAAATTGTGGGAGGCGGGTTTGTGGCGTCCGCGGGCGAGCAATACTATCGCGGTTTTGGCTCGTTGGGAATAGGGGTGTTGTTGCCGGTTCATGAAAAACTAAAACTGCTTTTTGAAGGACGGCTCGTGGCCACCTTTGCCAACGAGGAATTCTTGCCATTGACTTGCAGCATTCAATTTTAGAGAGGCGCTCATTATGCACTTATTAATATTCGAAATCGTCATGAGGACCTTAAGAATCTCACTGGTGTTAGCTGTCGTGGCATGGGTGCAGGGCTGCGAACGCAGTCTCTTGGCGCCGGATGCTGAGTTTCGCCAGATTGCCTGGAACGATTTGACCGACGCCGAGAAAGCCACGGTTGTTGGCGATTGGCGCGGGGCCCCGGTGGAAGATGCCTCAACCTTGTTTCCGGGTCGCGAGGCAGTGTCGGTGCAGTTTAATACCACACAGGATCCGCTGTTGGGGCCGATTGTAGTTTTC
>DASWHH010000532.1:0-4241 GCA_036398295.1 bacterium | reverse complement strand
GGATTTTTCACGGATAGGGGCACGGAGTGATCTGGGTAGAGTACCGAGCACATTTCAAGAAGTTTTTTGCCTAATTGAACGATAAACTACACACAATAAATCAGTGTTTCGTCGGTGTAAATTCGTGGCTTAAAACTTTGCCAAAAAGCAATGTGTTTGCGGACTTGTATTGCAGAGACATTGATTCTGGTTTTAAACTACAAAGAATCTTGAAAGGAACTTTTTTCTTAAAAACAACTCTGCGTTCTCAGCGTGCTCTGCGGTTTCTGAGGAAGGACTAAAATGAAAAATGCAAAGTGAAAATTGTAAAATTCAAAATTGTTGCGGTCATTTTGCATTTTGATTTTTGCTATTTACATTTTGCAGTTGTCCGAGTAGTTTATTGGTGAGTCATCAAAGCAACAATGGAAGGTCATAACCTATGGTGGAACAACATCTCAAAGATATGGCAGTGGCCGTCATCGATGGCGACAGAGACAAATGTGAGGAATTGACCCACAAACTTCTGGATGCGGGCTTAAGCGCAAAAGAGATTCTCGACCGCGGGCTGGTACCGGGTATGGATGTGGTGGGTGTGCGATTTCGGGATAATATCATTTTTGTACCGGAAGTGCTGATCTCCGCGCGCGCTATGAAAACCTCGCTCGCCATTTTAGAACCTATTCTGACGGCCGCCAAAGTCAAGGAGGTGGGAACCGTCGTGATCGGCACGGTGAAGGGCGACATTCACGACATCGGAAAAAACATTGTGGCCATGATGTTGAAAGGCGCCGGATTCAAGGTTATCGATCTCGGCATTGACACACGGCTCGAGAAATTCATCGATGCCATCACTAAGGAGCAAGCGGATATTGTGGGGATGTCGGCGCTGCTGACCACCACCATGGGATATATGAAAGTGGTCATCGACAAATTAAAAGCCGATGGGATGGCCGTGAAGTCGATGATTGGCGGTGCACCGGTGTCGGCGGCATTTGCCGAAAAGATCGGCGCGGATGCCTATGCCAAAAACGCCTCGGAGGCCGTGGAGAAAGCGAAAGAGTTACTGGGGTTGAAACATGCCAAAACTGAATTTGCTTGAAAAGCTGAGTTCGCAGAAAGTACTCGTGGGCGATGGCGCCATGGGTACGGAATTGCAGAAACGTGGTTTGCCCACGGGCGGCTGTCCGGAAGAATACAACATCACCAACCCGGAGGTCGTGCAAGGGATCTATTTAGATTACTACCAGGCGGGATCGGACATCGTCGAGACCAACACCTTTGGCAGCAACCGTTCGCGCCTCAAGCTGCACGATTTTACGGGCCGGGTTGCGGAATTCAATCGTCGCGCGACCGAGTTGGCGCGGGAAGTCTGTCCCGAAGGCAAGTTTGTTGGTGGCTCCATGGGACCGACCGGCGATATCATCGAGCCACTGGGCGAGCTGAGCCAACAGGCAGCTTTCGACATTTTTGCCGAGCAGGCCGAAGCCCTGGCCGAGGGCGGAGTTGATGTTATCTACGTTGAAACCATGATGGCGCCGGAGGAAGCCGAGATTGCCATCCGCGCCGTGAAGGAAAAGACCGCCCTACTCGTGATTGCAACCATGACGTTTGAGCTGGGCAAGGGCGGTCTGCGCACTATGTGGGGCGTGGATGTGCCCGGCGCGGTGCAAAGACTGACCGACGCCGGCGCCGACATCATCGGGGCAAATTGCGGCCGCGGCTTTGATGAGATGATCGCTATCGTGGAGGAAATGCGTCCGCTCACAAGCATGCCCATCATTGCCCAGTCCAACGCCGGTATCCCGGAATGGGTGGACGGCGTTTCGGTTTACAAACAGACGCCCGGGATTGTGAAACCGCATGCCGAACAGCTGCTGAAGTTGGGGGTCAACATTTTGGGTGGCTGCTGCGGGACTGGACCGGACCATATTAGAATGATTCGGGAGTTGGTGGATGGATTTAAAAAATCTATGTCTTGATCGATTCCAATCAATGCAGGATTTTTGAATTGCTGGCAAATCGCTTTGCCTTTTAAATCGTGTTCATCCTGTAAATCCTGTCTGGGCTTTTTGCGTTGCTCACAATTTGCTAAGCACCTGCTCGATGGCCTCAATTGTCTGGGCAATATCTTCCTCCGAATGAACCAGCGAAACAAACGCCGCCTCAAACTGCGATGGCGCGAAATAGCTGCCACGGCTTAGCATCTCGTGAAAGAATTTGGCGTAACGTTGTGTGTCGCAGGGCTTGGCGGTGGGCCAATCAACTACCGTATCAGAAGTGAAAAACATTCCCAACATCGAGCCGACGCGCGTTTGGAAAATGGGAATGCCAGAAGATTCGGCGGCTTGTTTAATGCCACCGGCCAACTGGTTGGCAAGCTTTTCGAGTTTCGTATAAGTGCCGGGCCGTTTCAGAATTTTCAACGTGGCAATGCCGGCGGTCATGGCCACGGGATTTCCCGCCAGCGTGCCGGCTTGATACACCGGTCCCACCGGCGCGATGAGCTGCATGATCTCCTTGCGTCCTCCGTATGCGCCCACCGGCAATCCGCCACCGATAATTTTGCCAAGACAGGTGAGATCAGGCATAATGCTGTACAATTGCTGCGCGCCGCCGTACGCCACCCGAAAGCCGGTGATGATTTCGTCGAAAATCAGTAGTGACTGATAGGCTTGTGTGATCTCGCGCAGTCCTTCGAGAAACCCGGACTGCGGCAGCACCACGCCCATGTTGCCGGCCACCGGCTCGACGATGACGCCGGCAATCGCATTCGGGAATTTTTCGAAAAGTTGCCGGACGGAATCCAGATCGTTGTAGCGCGCTACGAGCGTATCCCCCACCGCCGCTTTGGGCACGCCCGGACTATCGGGCAGTCCCAACGTGACGACGCCCGATCCCGCCTGCACCAGCAGCATATCCGCGTGACCGTGATAGCAGCCTTCAAACTTGATGATTTTGTCGCGCTTGGTATAAGCGCGCGCCAACCGTATGGCGCTCATGGTGGCCTCGCTGCCGGAATTCACAAATCGCACCATCTCGATAGACGGCACGGCATCTACCACCATCTGTGCCAGCTCTACTTCCACTTCGGTGGGTGCGCCATAACTGGTGCCGTTGCGGAGGGCGCGGGCCACAGCTTCGGTCACTTCCGGATGGGCGTGGCCGAGGATCATCGGTCCCCACGAGCAGACGTAGTCGATGTAACGGTTGCCATCGACGTCAAACAGGTACGGTCCCTCGGCGCGGGCGATGAAACGCGGGACGCCGCCAACGGCCTTGAAAGCGCGCACCGGACTGTTGACGCCGCCGGGGAGAAGTTGCTGGGCCTGAGTGAAAAGTCTCTCGGAGTTCTTGGTTTTCATGTGATCTCAACTTTCATAGTTGATTTGGAAGCCGAAGCTGCAAGAGAAGCCTCGCCTGGCGAATCGCATAAATAACGCTCGAGTATCCGGCTACGGCAGAGGATTTAGTTTGCTCGATGGCGATTCACCTGAGTTAGCAAGGCTTGAGTTTCAGGACTCGACTCGCAGTCCGGACGACGCTGTTAGACCGCAGCAAGTACGGCCAGAACCGCCGTAACAGTAGCTACTTCTTCCCCGGCAGCCGACACTGATACGGTGGCGAAATGGAGATTCCGCTTGCGCCGAACTTCTCCACGTAGCTGAATGCGGGCCTCACCGACCCCAACTGGGCGGCTGAACACCGCGTTCGTGCGCACCAGGCGCGGCCGGCCGCGCTGGCCGTTCGCCCAGGCCCAAAGTGCGACCAACTGGCCGGCAGCCTCAATTATCAGTGTACCGGGAAAAATTGGATCCCCCGGAAAATGTTGGGCATAGACCCAGTGGTCAGGACCGATGTCGACCTCGCCGACAATCGTTGCTTCGGTAAGCTCGGTGACCCGCGAGATCTGGCGCATCTGAGCCACGGGGAGAAACGTGCTCTCAATGTCCATCAAGCTCGGGCGCTGGGGCGTATTATCGGGTGTAGGCATCATAATGACCCATGTGAAAAACACGGTGACACCAAACAGGGATGAGACCCGGGTTGGAATTTAGGCTTGTGACGTAATATAGTATTCAATTGCGCTCCAAGTAAATGAAAAAAAATGTAGAGACGGTTGCATTCAACATTCTACTGGTTTTTTCATCATCTCAGCCGTCGTCGCCGCGTCTCTGGCGTAATAGTCAAAATCACATCTGCGCCAGCGCGTTTGATGGAGGTGAGAATTTCCAGCATGATGGGCCTCCGCTGCGGTTCGC
>DASWHH010000531.1:0-4601 GCA_036398295.1 bacterium | reverse complement strand
GATGCAGATTTGAAACTGCATTATAGAGAGACAATTGAAATCACGTTGATCGCATCGTTGCTCATACATTTGGCGATCTTTCATTTGCTGCCGAGTTTTGACAAGGGTGCAGCAATCGCTGAATCCAAAGCGATCGAAATTCAGGTGGAAGATATTCCACAGACCGAGCAAATCCGCAATATGGCGGCGCCGCCACCACGTCCCGCCGTACCGATTCCAACCGAAAACGAGGAGATACCCGACGACGCCACTATCGAATCCACGGATTTAACGCTCGACCTGACAGCCCTGCCCCCACCTCCGCCACCGGGAGAGAATGACATCGAAAATAACTATGTTTTTGTGGCCTATGACGAGCCGCCCTCAGTAATTGGCGGTGTGGCGGCGATTCAACAAAATCTGGTATACCCGCAAATTGCCCGCAAAGCCGGAATTGAAGCGACGGTTGTGGTCGGCGTGCTGGTGGACGAGCACGGCAAGTCGATGAAGACTCAAATTCTCAAGGGCACGGGGACCACCCTCGGGTTCGAAGATGCGGCACAGGCGGCTATCATGGCCGTGAAGTGGAAGCCCGCAAAGCAGCGCGATCGCGCCATCAAAGTGTGGGTATCCATTCCCATCCGCTTCAAGCTGCGCGATGTGGAGTCGGCCAAACCCATTAGCTAGCTAAGACCTCATTTTATCACCTCTGGTTGAGCGGCTGTCAGAGCTGAGTCTGGCAGCCGCTTCCTTTTTTATCCATCCCCGGTTGCTTCACGAGCTCATTCACCTCAGCAATCCGCGTCTTGACTTTTAACGAACAATCAGCTATTTTCTATCCCGACAGAATGGCAGCAACGTTTGCCGGCAAAGATTGACCAAGGAGGAAAACATGATTAAGATAAAGAAGATTTTATTCCCCACCGATTTTTCCCGTTGCGCCAACCAGGCTTTAGCACATGCCCTGCACTGGACTCAGCGGTATGGGGCGGAAATGCACATGCTACATGCCATCGTCTTACACGAAGAGGACCCCAATAATCCACTGCATCATTTCCCGGAGATGGAGGAGATCGTCGAACGCTTGAACGAGAGTGTCGAGGCACGCATGACAGCGGATATCCAGGCCAACGATGCAGTGGTGTTGAACGTCAAAAAGGCGCAACGCCGCGGCATCTCGCCGGCGACGGTCATTTTGGACTATGCCCAAGAAAATGATATCGATTTGATTGTGATGGGGACCCAGGGCTTGCGTGGGTTGAGCCATTTGCTGATGGGCAGCGTTGCCGAAGAGGTGGTGCGACTGGCGCGTTGCCCGGTATTCACCATTCGCGAAAAAAAGGACCCCCAGGCTCTCGAAGATTTGGAGCGCATCCTGGCGCCGATCGATTTTTCCGACCATTCAAAAAAATCCTTATCGTATGCCAAGGAAATCGCTAAACATTACAGCGCAAAATTACAAATACTGCATGTAATCGAAGAAAACGTGCATCCAGCATTTTATGCCAGCGGCAAAACCTCCATTTTCGAGTTGATCCCAAACATAAAAGATAAATCTGAGCAGGCGTTAAAACAATTACTGACAGACGCGCCGGGACCACAGGTGGCTGCGGAAATTACGGTGGTTGAAGGCCGCGCCAGTCAGGAGATTGTGAAATTTGGCGAAAAGCATGGCAGCGATCTCGTCGTCATCGCAACCCACGGCTTGACTGGAATCGAGCACCTGCTCATCGGCAGCGTCACGGAAAAGGTCGTGCGCATGGCATCGTGTCCGGTGTTCACGGTGAAGTCGTTTGGCAAATCGTTGATGTAATGCCTGAATAATTCACAACCACTGTGCCTTTGTGGTAAACAGTTCTTGAATAATTGAGGCTAACCATGTCGGATCCGAAACTAATTCCGCTCTCCGAATACCGGCGCCTTCCACAAACACAAATGATCCGCCGCGCTGAAGAGTTGTACCTGGAGATGCGCCGGCGCCGAACCGTGCGCGATTTTTCCAATCATCCCGTGCCGAAGGAGATTATCGATAGCTGTCTGCGCGCCGCCGGGACCGCGCCCAGCGGCGCCAACCGCCAACCCTGGCACTTCGTTGTAGTGAGCAATCCAGACGTAAAGAAAAAAATCCGCGCCGCCGCCGAAAAAGAGGAGGAGGCATTCTATGGTGGTCGCGCGCCGGACGATTGGCTGGCAGCGCTAGCCCCTATCGGCACTGACGCGCAAAAACCTTACCTCGAGACCGCCCCGTACTTGATTGTGATCTTTGCGCAAACCTACGAATTGGCACCTCATGGTTCCAAAGTCAGAAACTATTACGTGCAGGAATCCGTCGGCATCGCTACCGGCCTGTTGATCACCGCCATCCACCATGTGGGATTGGCGTCGCTAACGCATACACCCAGCCCGATGGGTTTTTTGAACGAGCTGCTCGCCCGGCCGGCGAACGAGCGCCCTTTTCTGATTTTGGTCGTAGGTTATCCCGCCGATGACGCACAAGTGCCGGATATCGGCAGAAAATCTCTGCAAGAGATTGCCACCTTCATCGAATGATAAATTACGAATTGCGAATCACAAATTACAGGCTGACAGCTGATAGCTGACAGCTTTCTTGAAATTGGTGGCTCCTTTTGCTTCACCCGCAAACATGAATTTTGTCAACCTAAAAACGGGCAAAGAAAAGCCAGTCCGGCTCCATCACCCGTGGATTTTTTCCGGGGCCATCGCAAGAGCAGGGGGTAACCCGGAGCCAGGGGAAATCGTCGCCATCAACGATGCCGGCGGCGCATTTCTGGCGTGGGGATACTATAATCCCCAATCGCAAATTGCTTTGCGGCTACTGGAGTGGCAGCAATCGGCACCAGTGGATGAAAATTGGTGGCGAAGAAAGATCGGCGACGCAATCCACCGGCGAAACCACCTTTTCCAACGCGATGACACCGATTCCTTTCGACTCGTCCACGCCGAAGCCGATTTTCTGCCGGGACTGATCGTCGACAAATACGCCGACTTTGTGGTGCTACAGTCGCAAACCGCTGGAATTGATCGGGTTAAGCAGGTCGTCGTGGACACGCTAATTGAAACTTTGAAACCGGCTGGCATCTACGAACGCGGCGATCAAACCGCCCGCAGATTGGAGGGTCTCTCCCACGCCAACGGCCTGCTGAGCGGTGAGACCGCTCCCGACCTATTGGAAATCAAAGAAAACGGCCTACGTTTTTTGGTGAACCTGCGGCACGGCCAAAAAACCGGTTATTATCTCGACCAGCGGCAAAACCGCCAGCGCGTGGCGTCATTTGCCAAGAACAGAACCATGCTCGATGCCTTTTCCTACTCCGGCAGTTTCGGCCTCTACGGCCGCATCGCGGGTGCAACATCCATCATCTGCATCGACTCCTCACCGACATCGCTCGATCTACTTAAGAAGAATTTCGGGATAAACAGTTACCAGGTTGTTGAAGATGAGTTAGTGCATGGCGACGTTTTTCAGGTACTGAGGAAGTTTCACGAAGAGGGACGCGCCTTCGACCTGATCGTTTTGGACCCGCCGAAACTCGCCCCCACCAAAGCGCAAGCAGGTCAGGCGCAACGCGCCTACAAAGATTTAAACCTATCGGCTATGAAGCTACTCAGCCCAGCCGGCATTCTCGCCACTTTCTCCTGCTCCAGCGGTATCACCATCGAGGGGTTTCAGCAAATCGTTGCCTGGGCGGCGCTCGACGCGGGACGCGAAGTGCAAATCATGGAACGGCTCTCCCAGGGAGAAGATCATCCGGTACGATTGGCGTTTCCGGAATCACAATATTTGAAGGGATTGATTTGCCGGATCATCTGACAATATTATTAAACCACAAAGGCACAAAGAACACAAAGATAGAAAGTCAGGATTAGTGGCGTGAAAACAGAATAAAAGTTCATCGTGTTATTCCTGTCTATTCTGTCTGAAATGATTTTGATTTAACAAAATTTTGTGGGATTACTTTGTGAACTTTGTGTCTTTGTGGTAAGGCGATTGCAAAACCTGGAGGGAGAATGAAAACGCGCTGCGAATGGTCGGGATCCGATCCGCTCTATTTAGAATACCACGATAGCGAATGGGGCGTGCCCGTTCATGACGACCGCCAGCTGTTCGAGATGTTGATCCTGGAGGGCGCCCAGGCGGGTCTGAGCTGGATCACGATCCTGAAGAAACGCAACAACTATCGCAAAGCGTTCAGCAATTTTGACGCACGCAAGATTGGGAAATACGACGACAAGAAAATTGCGGCGCTGTTAGCGGATGAGGGCATCGTGCGCAACCGGCTCAAAATTAGCGCAACCGTAGCCAATGCTCGTGCTTTTCTGGCGGTGCAAAAGGAATTCGGCAGCTTTGACAACTACATCTGGCAGTTTGTGAATGGCCGTTCCAAACAGAATGCCTGGAAATCACTCAAACAGATCCCGGCGCAAACCCGCGAATCCCAGGCCATGAGCAAAGATTTGCTGAAACGCGGCTTCCGCTTCGTGGGGCCGACCATCTGCTACGCGTTCATGCAGGCGGTGGGCATGGTGAACGACCACCTCGTCACCTGCTTCCGTCACGCCGAGCTCGGCGGCCGAGCCTAGTCCTCACCCCCGAGGACGGC
>DASWHH010000530.1:0-8745 GCA_036398295.1 bacterium | reverse complement strand
AGCTTTGATCGAGAAAGTCTTTGCGCCCTCTCCCGGTGACAACAGGCTGCTCATCATAGTGGATGTTCCCAACGAGCGTGTTGGAGATAACCATTCCTGGTGCGATCGCCGGGTCATGGCCCGCGAGTGGCTGATCATTTTGCAGAGCATTCAATCTGATCTCGGTTTGGAGGCAATCGACCTGATTTACTACGAAAACGTCGGCAGCAATAACGCCGATTTGCCGCATCTGGGATTCCGTTGGCCCGGCGATCCACTCACAATTTCCGCGAATCTTCTCCATGCCGGAACACAGTCGTTGGCGTTGATAGAAAATCTTGGGGCGGCGGACATCATTTTAGCGCCTACCGAGTTTTCTGCCACTGCGCCTTTGAAAGTGCTGGCAAAGCAGCATCGCTTCCGCGCAGCCACTATGCCCGGATTCAGCCGTGAGATGATTCCCGCCCTGGGGGTGGACTACGACACGGTTCACCAACGGGTGATGAATCTCAAAACCCGATTGGACGAAGCGGAAAACGCGCGCCTCCGCTTTGAGGCTCTGGGGAAAGAGCAGCGTTTGTTTCTGGACCTGCGCTTTCGTAAGGCCCATGCCAGCAGCGGACTTCTGCATGAGCGCGGGATGGCCGGAAATCTGCCCAGCGGCGAGGCGTATATTGTGCCGTATGAGGGCGAGGGCAAGGAAACCAGCAGGAGCGCCGGCGTTTTGCCGGTGCAATTTGGAACGGAAATAGTCTTATACGAAATTCGCGAGAACCGGGCCGTGGCCGTGTCGTCCGTCGGGCCCATGTCGCAGGTTGAAAAGCGCAAGCTCGAAGCAGAGCCGGCGTATGGCAACCTTGCCGAGCTTGGTTTAGGGGTTTTGTCGGCATTAGGGGTCCGTGCTATTGGTGAAACCCTGCTCGACGAAAAACTGGGATTGCACATTGCCTTTGGCCGCAGCGATCATTTTGGCGGAGCGGTCTCGCCGCGGGATTTTCGCGATGCCGGCCACGTCATCCATATTGACCGCATTTACATTCCGGAAGTGCAAAATCAGATCAAGGTCAAGGAAGTCGTGCTGGCATATCCCGATGGGCAAGACGAAGTGATCATCAAGGATGGGCAGTATACGGTTTTATAGTATCAAATAAATGCCAAATGACAAGCTCCCAGGTCCAAACAGAGAGACTCGACCGGCAACCCCGAGCGGTAATTTTGAAAAGCGGTTTGAGATTTGGTTGTCTTTAGTTTGGGATTGATTGGGAATTTGACCATTTGAGATTTGGCAATTTCGGCTGCGCCGCGCTATGGGTTTAAAATAGTATTAATTTTCTCGATCAAAGCGAGAGGTTGATACGGTTTTTGGATAAACCCCGCCAGGCCTTGTCCCTCAAATCGCGTATAAGCTTCGTATTCGTCATAACCGCTGGATAGCACGACCGGTTGGTCGGGGCGCAAACGCCGAATGTGTTGTAAGGTGTGCTCGCCGTTCAGTCTGGGCATGGACATGTCCAGCAGTACCACTCGAATTTCGTCCTGGCTGCGTTGGAAAATTTGTATCCCCTCCAAACCGTCACACGCGGTCAGCACAGTGAAACCAAATTTGTTCAAAACTTTCTTCGCCACTATGCGCGCTTGCTCTTCATCATCAATTACCAACACCGTACCGTTGCCCATATTCACGGGTTCCAAGTGCGCTTTGTCAGAGGCCGTCTCCACGGTTTTGCTGCTGGCAGGAAAAAGCACGCGGATGGTGGTGCCCTTTCCCACAGTGCTGCTTACTTTGATGGCGCCCCGATGGCTACGCATGATGCCCATCACTGCCGCAAGCCCCAACCCGCGGCCGGCAAACTTGGTCGAGAAAAAGGGGTCGAAGATTCTCGATTGGGTTTCAGGGTCCATTCCACAGCCGGTGTCCGATACCTCCATAAACACATATTCCCCCTCCGGCAAATCGTCCTTGATATAAGAGTCGGCAAGGTAGCCGCGGTTGACAGACTGCGCCCCGGTGCTGACAACGATTTGCCCGGGTTTCTCGCCTATGGCGTCGGAGGCGTTGGTGATGAGATTGAGCAGGATTTGGCGGATTTGTGTGGTATCACCCTCAGCCGCCGGCAGCGCCCGGGCGAGTTCATAGTGTATGTGGGCACTCTTTGAAATTGCGGTTTTGAGCAACTGGCTCATTTCCCGAATCAGCGCGGAAAAGTCGAATACCTCGAGTAGATACTTGCCCCTGCCGGCGTAAGCCAACAACTGGTTGGTCAATTGGGCAGCGTTGACGGCCGCGCTCTCAATCAGCTTGACGCTTTCTCGCAGTGGCGAATCCGGAAGCAATTCCATCAGAATCATGCCAGCATTGCCAAGAACGCCCGTGAGCAAATTGTTGAAATCGTGGGCGATGCCGCCGGCCAGGACGCCGAGGCTTTCCATTTTCTGCGTATGCAAGAGTTGCGCTTCCAATTTTCTGCGTTCCTCTTCTATGCGCTTGACATCGGTGATGTCTTCGCAAACGATCAACACGAAAGTGCCATCATTGGATCGAATTGCGCGCGCGATTTCTTTGACCCACATCACCGTGCCGTCTTCTTTGATCTTGCGAAACTCCCATTGAAAAACCAGGTTGGGGTTTCGCGCGCAGCGCTCGATCTGTGCCCGCACCGCCTTTTTGTCAGCTTCATGAAAAATCTCATAAACAGATTTCCCCAAGAGCTCGTTGGCCTCGTAGCCGAGCTGTTCTGCGCCAAATGTATTTACCGTGATGACGATGCCATGTTCATTAACGGTAAAATACATCGACGGGATGTTTTCATACAATTCCCGATAGCGTTCCTCGCTCTCGCGCAAGGCCTTTTCGAAGCGCTTCCGCTCAAAGATCTCCAATGCCAATTGTTTATTGATGTTTTCGACAACGTTGGCGCGGTTCTCGGCGGTTTTAGCGCGTACCCTCTCTTCCTCGGCCAGCTTGCTATCCGTGAGATCGGTGTCTGAGCCGGTCATGCGGATCGGCTCGCCGTTTTCATTCCGTGTCACTTTGCCGCGCGCCAACAGCCAGCGGATGCTGCCGTCTTTGTGTATCATGCGGTGTTCGACTTCATAATAGGTTGTTTTGCCTTCGATGTGCTCCTGCGCCTTCTGCAGGACTACATCACGATCGTCCGGGTGCACACAGCTCAGCCAATTGTCAGGATCGTTACCGATCTCATCATCTGCATAGCCCAGAAATGCCTTCAAATTTGCAGAAAGGTACAGGGTGTTGTTGACAATGTCCCACTCCCAGATTCCCACCTTGCCGGCGCTGACGGCGAGTGCGAAGCGTTCTTCACTGATGCGCAGGGCCTCTTCGGCGCGTTTGCGTTGGCTGGCGTCGCGGATGATCGTGCGCATAGCAAACGGGATGGCGTTTTTGTCCAAGATGAACGAGCTTTGCGTTTCAGCTTGAAATTTCGTTCCGTCTTTTCTTTGCATCACAAATTCATAAAGAATTTGATGCGTGGTGCGTACATACGGTATATTCTGCTGTTGGCTTTCAGAAGCGAAACCCTGCACGATCTGCACCGCGCGCTCGAATTCGGGCTCGTCGAATAACTGCTGCAGGGGAATGCCGGCGGCGAAGTCCTCGTCCGTGTAGCCAAACAGCGCCAGGGCCATCTGGTTCATGTAGAGCAGGCGGGGGGTCACGATATCGACTTCGAGCAGGGCGTCGGGGAGATAATAGCGCAGGTCGTCGTAGTTTTCCCTTAACTCTTTCAGCTCTTCACAAATCTGGGCCGGGGTCTTCATTGCTGGGCTCTACCGTTTGCTACTTCATGTTTGCCGTTTCACGATGGTCATTGCAAAACTTGACGAAGTTTTGTGATGACCCGATCGAGGTCCTCGTAGGGGATAGTCAGCGGCGGAAACACCCGAATCACCGCATTCCCGGCCGGGAACACCAGCAGCCCGATTTCCATTAATTGCAAAATTAATGGTCGGGCATCCGCGCTGACTTCGATGCCGATCATCAATCCCGGGCCGCGCACCTCCACCACTTTGCTCAGATTTTCCGGAAGCAGATTCTTTCGAAAATATTCGCCCTTTTCCTGCGCCTGTTGATCGATTTTGTTTTCGATCATAAAATCGATGACAGCATTGGCCGCGGCGCAGGCCAGCGGATTACCGCCGAAAGTGGTGCCGTGTTTGCCAACCGGCAATTCGATTTTATCCGAACACATCACCGCGCCCATCGGCAGGCCGCCGGCGAGGGCTTTGGCGAGACACATCATGTCGGGCTGAAGATCGTAGTGCTGGCAGGCAAAGAACGTTCCGCTGCGGCAAAATCCGGATTGGATTTCGTCGGCGATGAACATAATACCGGTTTTGTCGCACAATTCTCGGACTTGACGAAAATATTCCGCGGAGCCTTCGTGAATACCGCCCTCGCCCTGAATGATTTCCAAAATGATGCCGGCAGTGTTGGCGGTGATGGCCTGTTTGAGTTTCTCGAAATCATTGAAGGGGACAAAACGAAAGCCGGGCACCAGCGGCTCGAAGCCGTCGCGATAAGCGGGTTTGTAGGTGGCGCTGAGGGCGCCAAGGGTGCGGCCGTGAAAGGCCTTTTCCGCAACGACGAAATCGGTCTTTTTGGTGACGAAGCGCGCGAACTTGATGGCGGCCTCGATGCTTTCCGCGCCGGAGTTGCACAGGAACACCCGTTGCAAATTGGCGGGCGTGATGTCCACCAACTTTTTGCAGAGCAGCGCGCGCGTGTCGTTGTAAAACAAATTCGAACAGGTGATCATGCGTGCCGCCTGGCGGCTAATGGCCGCCACGACTTTTTCATTGGCATGTCCGAGGTTGGAGACGCCGTTGCCGGAAATGCAATCGAGGTATTCGTTGCCGCGGTCATCCCAGACGCGGGCGTTCTCCCCGCGGACGAGGGTGACGTTACGTTTGGCGTACACGTTGAGTGAGTAGGTTTTTTCTAGTTCGAGGTAGGGTTGCATATATGCTTGCGTATATTCGACATTCGAAATTCCTTGTTCGATATTCGATATTCGCAGCAAAAAAAAGACTGAATATCGAATATCGAACAAGGAATGATGAATAATGAAGTTGTAGTAAATGTAAACAGTCATTGTCCCTTTCGCAAGCGTTTTTTTGACGTTAGAATGGCCGTCGGAGATCTTGTGAACAAACACCTCCCACAAATTCCGCTCTCTGGAATTTGGGGGAGGGCGGGAGGGGGTCACCCGCCTTCACCCATTTTCGTTTGCTGAACATGGCGGAGGAACCATCGCGCCAATGCCTCAAACAAAAATCCCCCTCGAGAAATAAGGGGGATTTTGGCGATTCGTCCAAAGATGAACGAGTTGCGGTTGCCCGCCTGCGCAGGCAGGACTACGAAACGGATGATCTCTTAGCGATCGAAAACGTCCTCATCGGTGTACATGCCCTGTGGCGCGTTCGCCAGCATTCTACTTTGAAAGATCATGAGCTTTTTGGTGAAGACATAATCGCGAATGGCATTTCTGACGATTTGGCTTTTGGAGAGACCCTCGGCTTTGGCGAGCTTCTCGAGATCAGAACGGACTTTTTCAGTTAAGCTTACGGTGAGGTTTTGTTTCATCATGCGAACTCCTTTTCGACTTTGTTGGCAAAGCCATTCTCGGTTAACAAAAAACCGCTGCCCAGATCCTATCCCAAAGGCTATCGAGGCAGCGGTTTTGCTTACGGTCGGATACCGATCCGCTTTGCGGAAAGGTGAGTTTTCTAATTGCCTAAATAGACCAGCTTGAAACCTAAAACTTTCACGCTCTCAGCGCCGTCAATCGGACCGTTGAGAAACTGCGGATACTGTGCTGAAATCCTGGCGTAGTGGTACAGGTCGATAGCGTGGGTACCGACCGCTAACTTAAACTCGCCGCTTTCCTGTGATACCGTGTGCGGATCGCCCGGGTCGTCCTCAACCACTTTGTTGTTCCCGGCATTGGCATTCTTCGGCAGCTTCACACTACCGGATCCATCGCGAATTTGCAGATAGAAACTTTCGTTACGCTGTTCGTCACCGCTGTTGTACCACACCTCGGCCAGCAGTCGATAACGTCCAGCCGTTTGCACGTCGAAGGTGGCGGCGTTTTGCAATTCCATGCTGGCGGCACCCTTGTCCGCGCGCACGCCCACCTGGGTTGAGATCAGAATGTCTTCAACCGTCGCCACCTGCGGTTCTACGACCTCGATGGTATCCGACGCCGAGGCATAGCCCGCACGATTGAAGGCGGTGGCGGTGACAATACGAATTCCCGGAGTGCTGAAGGTGATGTCTTTAGTGCCTTCCCCCTGGGGGTTGGTGACATAATCAACCACTAAATAATCGGCGTTCTGGCTCACCCAGGAAATCGTGGCCGGCGTGTTGACCGTCACCCGGCGGGTCGTGGAGATCATGACGACCGGCTGCATTGGCATCGGTGCTTCTTTCACATAAACCGAGGCGGAACGCGTGGTGCGCAGGTTGTCTTCGCCGTAGGCGGTTGCGACCAGGGTTTTTTTGCCCGTACTATGGAACAGCACTTCTTCGGAACCTTGCGGGCCGCGTGCGCCAATACCATTGTCGATAACGACCTGGCTGCCATCGGATTCCCACTGAATCGTGACCGGTTCGCCGTACACAATGCTGTCAGCCAGCACTTCGAACGTGAGTGCCGGGGCGGTAGCAGTTTTCGGCGCCACGTAAACCGTATCCTTTTTCTCGGTTATCATGTTATCTTCGTTGTACGCCGCCGCTGTGAAGATTTTCAAGCCGGTGACACTGCTGCTGATTTTTTCGGAACCGTTCGGCCCGCGCACGCCCACACCCTGGTCAATGACGACCATGCTGCCATTGGATTGCCAGCTCAGCATGAAAGGTTCGCCTACGGTCACGGAGTCCTCTTGAATAGCGAATTGCAGCGTCGGAGCTGGTGGCGGATTACTGGTGTTGGCGGCGACATAAACGGAATCGATTCTTTCAGTGACGAGGTTGTCGTCGCCATACGCCGTTGCCGTGAAGATCTTCAACCCCAAGACATTGCTGGTCATTCTTTCGGAGCCGTTCGGCCCGCGCACGCCTACACCCTGGTCGATGATTACCTGGTGCCCGTTGGACTCCCAGCGGAGGTTAAACGGGGTGCCGGCTTTCACGGTGTCCTCTTGAATCGAGAATTGCAGAGTTGGGGCTTGCGGGGTCGTGCCGGGTTTGAGCAATTCCAGGTTGACCGTGGTCACTTTCCCCGAAACGACCTCGATAGCCTTAACAACCAACGGAAATCCACTTTTCTCGCCAGACACCACATATGCGCCACCCTGCAGAATGTGCGAAGAAACACGCTGTTCGGTTTGGATGATAACACTATTTTGCGAATCTCTCACCGTCACCATGGCTGAGTCCTGGTTGACCGTGACGAGTAGTTCGCCTTCGTTGACAGGCATCGGAGTCAGCAGCGCTTCGATATTATGGTCTTGATCTTCTTCAATCAGCAATTGATGCGTGTAAACTTGATAACCGTCCTTCATAACACGCAGCGCATGCACTCCGGCTTGCATAGCCTGATTTTCGTACGGGGTAAATCCGACGAATTGGCCATTTAGAAACACCCTGGCCGAATCGACGTTGGCCCCGCCCGTGGTGATGGCAATCACTTCCAGGGTCGTACCTGGTTCAGGCGTCAACGGCAGTTGCGCCTTGCTGCAGCCGAACACATAGAGAACGAGCATGAATCCGGCTGCCGCCCATAGATTGCCAATATTTTTTAGTCGGTTCATATACATACAATTTCAGTTGATGTTGAAATTAAGTCCTAACGTGCTGCCCACTTTCCAATCGCTACTGTTTTCCAGCGTGTTGATGTTGGAAATGGTGATCGTGGGATTGAATTCGAATTTTCCGTAGGTAAGGACAACGCCCGTTGCCAGCCCGGTAGTTTTGAACAGCCAGTTGTCGGTTGTGGTGAAGAATTCCCAGCCTCTGAATGCGCCGGCGGTGAAGCCGAGTCGTTCGGATTTCATGTACTTGACGCCAGTATAAACAAAGGATTCTGATTTGTTGCCGAACTCGGTGCCCTGATGCCAGGGAGTCACGCCGCCCTGCAAAACAAAAGCGGTCTTGTTGACGATGATATTCAGAGCCACTGATGGTGACACCAGGTTGCCGTTCGCGCCCGACTGCCAGGTCCACAAGCCGGCCTGTAAACGCCAGTTAAAAGTCAAACCGTCTTTAATCATATATTTCGAATGGCCGTTTTTGCTGGCGCCGTTGCCATTGGCCCCATTACCATTGTGACCGTTTGTGGGTTCGGGTTTGATGCTCTCAAGATTGTTCTTCACCTCTGCTAATTCTCGCATCATGGCGTCGTTTTGTTCTTTCAACTGGTCGAGCTGGTTGGTGTAGGCGTCGCTTCCTGTTCGAGTCCAAATGACCTTGACGCCGGCCACGCTATCGTGAGTAATGCCAACCTCGCCGCGCCCGTAACGTGCCCGCAGCGCCCGCGCCCGGCTCAGCCGTTTGGCATCGTTCCAGGCTTCGGCGATTTTATCATGAACTTTCTTACCATACATGACCCAGCCGATGCTGTCGGCCGCGCCCAAGAACGTCACATTGACATCTGGGTTCTGCAGCAGACTGTCTAATTTTGCCAGCGCTTTTTGGTCTATGGTGGAGTCATTCAGGTCAGCGCTGCCGGGGTTAAAGGTCCTAACCCAGAACGAGCCCGATTCCTGCGCAAAGGCTGCATTCTTCTGCGCAAATGTTGCACT
>DASWHH010000529.1:0-5767 GCA_036398295.1 bacterium | reverse complement strand
TTCGGTGTCTACCCCAATCGAGGAGGTCCGCAAAATTGTCCTCGAGCAAAAAGTGAAAGAGCTCGAAAAGAGCAATCAGTTCATCAAAGAGCAACTGCGCCAGGAAATATCGGCAAAATTGTGGGGTACCAGCGCTGAAGTTGAAGCCAGCTTCAACGACGACGACGTCGTTCAAAAGGCAGTCGCTTTGCTCAGCAACATCGACGACTACTACGCTATCTTACATGTCAACGACAAGCCCGGGAAAAAATAGCTAAACTCCATCGTGAATAATTCTCAGATTCTATGATTAAACATTGGAGGTAAAATGGCTGCAAAGTACGTTTATTCTTTTGGAGACGGCAAGGCCGATGGTCGCGCCGACATGAAAAATCTGTTGGGTGGGAAAGGCGCCAACCTGGCCGAAATGTCCAACTTAGGATTGCCGGTGCCGCCGGGATTTACTATTACCACTGAAGTCTGCACGCACTACTATCAAAACGCGCGCCGGCTGCCGGACGAGTTGAAAAAACAGGTGGAAGATGCCCTCCAAAAAGTCGAAAAGATTTTGGGCAAGAAATTTGGCCATCCCGAAAACCCGCTGTTGTTTTCGGTGCGCTCCGGCGCCCGCAGCTCCATGCCGGGCATGATGGAAACCGTGCTCAACGTTGGACTGACCAGCAAGACCATTCCCGGTTTGATTAGCAAAACTAACAATCCCCGATTTGTGTTTGATTCCTACCGCCGGCTCATCGCCATGTACAGCGACGTGGTGATGGAAAAAGCAGCCGGCGTCGAAGTGCATGAAGGCAAGGGCGTCCGTCTGCAACTCGAACACCTGCTGGAAGAAGTAAAACACAAAAAAGGATACAAAAGCGACACTGATTTGACTGCCGAAGACTTACAGGCACTAACCGGGCGCATGAAAGCAAAAGTCAAAGAAGTGCTCGGCAAAGATTTTCCCGACGACGCCCACGAGCAACTTTGGGGCGGCGTCTCCGCGGTGTTTCAATCGTGGAACGGCAAGCGCGCCATTGCCTATCGCCGCATTGAGGGCATCCCCGACGAATGGGGCACCGCCGTTAACGTGCAGGCGATGGTGTTCGGCAATACTGGCGATAAATCCGCCACCGGCGTTGCCTTCACCCGCGACCCCGGCAACGGCGAGAATTATTTCTACGGCGAGTGGCTCGTCAATGCGCAGGGCGAAGACGTGGTTGCCGGCATCCGCACGCCGAACGCCGTCAACATCAAATCCAAGAGCGATAACAATCGGCATCTCCCCTCGCTCGAGGAGTTGATGCCGGAGACCTATAAACAGTTGGAAGGTTTCCGCACCAAACTCGAGACCCATTACAAGGACATGCAGGATTTGGAATTTACCATCGAAGAAGGCAAACTGTGGATGCTGCAAACCCGCGTCGGCAAGCGCAACGGCATCGCCGCTACCCGCATGGCGGTGGAGATGCACCGCGAGGGGCTCATCACCAAAGAGGTGGCCATCAGCCGTGTGAAGCCATCGCAGTTGGATGAGTTGTTGCATCCGATGGTTGATCCGAAAGCCGAAGTTTCGACCACCCCTATCGCTAAAGGTTTGCCCGCCGGACCCGGCGGCGCAACCGGCAAAATCGTGTTCACCGCCGACCTCGCCGAACAGCTTGGCACCAAAGGCGAAAAAGTCATCCTTGTTCGTGAAGAAACCAGCCCCGAGGACGTGCATGGCATGAAGCCGGCGCAGGCGATTCTCACCTCCAAAGGCGGTATGACCAGTCACGCGGCATTAGTGGCGCGCGGTTGGGGCAAATGCTGCATCGTCGGCTGCGGCGATTTATCCATTGACATGGAAAAGAAGATCGCCCACTTCGGCAACAAGAAATTGAAAGAAGGCGATTGGATTACTTTGAACGGCACGAAGGGAAAAATCTATGAAGGTCAAATTCCTCTCGTCACCATCGACCCGGAGCGCAATGAATATTACAAACAGCTTCTCACCTGGGCCGATGAAATCCGCCGCTTGAAAGTGCGCACCAACGCGGATACCCCCGCCGATTCCGACGCTGCCGTCAAATTTGGTGCCGAGGGTATCGGCCTCTGCCGCACCGAGCATATGTTCTTTGGCGAGCGCATCTGGGCGATGCGCGAGATGATCATGGCCGAGGATGTCGCCGGTCGCAAGAAGGCGTTGGCGAAGTTACTGCCTATGCAGCGCCAGGATTTCTACGAAATTTTCAAAGTGATGCAGCATCGTCCGGTGACCATCCGTTTGCTGGATCCGCCTCTGCATGAGTTTGTTCCCCACGAGCCGGCGACGCAGAAAGAAATGGCGCAGCGACTCGGCACGTCGGTTGAAGCGGTGAAGCTGAAAGTCGAATCGTTGCACGAATTCAATCCGATGTTGGGCCATCGCGGCTGCCGTTTGGGCATCACCTATCCGGAAATCACGGAAATGCAAGCGCGCGCGATCATAGAAGCGGCGGCGCAGTGCGTGGCCGAGGGCATCCAGGTTCTGCCGGAGATCATGATCCCGCTGACCGGTTTGAAAACGGAATTTGAAAATCAGAAGCAAATTATCGATCGCGTGGCTCAGGAGGTGATGGCCGAGAAGAAGGTGAAGCTCAACTACATGGTGGGCACGATGATTGAAGTTCCGCGCGCCGCGCTGGTGGCGGATCAAATCGCCGCGACCGCTGAGTTCTTCTCCTACGGCACCAACGATTTGACGCAGATGACCTTCGGCTATTCCCGCGATGACGCCGGCAAATTTCTCTACGATTATTTCGAGAGAAAAATTCTGCCGGTGGATCCGTTCCAGACCATCGATCAGCAGGGCGTGGGACAGCTCATCGCCATGGGGGTGGAAAAAGGCCGCAAAGTGCGTGCGAACCTGAAAGTCGGCATCTGCGGCGAACACGGCGGCGACCCGGACTCGGTGAAGTTTTGCCACCGCGTCGGCATGGACTACGTGAGTTGCTCGCCATTCCGTGTACCCATCGCGCGTTTGGCGGCGGCGCAGGCTGTGGTTGAAGAATCAAAAAAGAATTGAGCAATCCGGAAAAACACCGTTATCCTGAATTCAATTCACAATTTCGTTTGATTAAATCGCCCACCAAACTGAGGTGGGCGATTTTTTTGTAATTTGCCCCAGAATGCACAGAGCTCACTGAAATTATGCCTTGTTTTCTATTCTTTTTGCTTTGTGCTCTCTGAGCCGCGGTGGCTAACCTGGGAGATCCTTTTGACAAAAATTATCTGTGACTTTGACGGCACAGCCGCGCAGAACGACGTCGGAAATTTGCTTTTTCACACTTTTGGAGACGACCGCTGTCCCGCCGCCGTGAATCTGTGGATCGAAGGTAAAATAACCTCTCGCGAATGCTTGATGCGCGAATGTGCGGCTACACGCGTCACAAAGCCCGAATTAGAAAGATTCGTTGATGCACAAAAACTCGATCCCCATTTTAGTGATCTGGTTCGATACACTGGCTCCCAAAAAATCGAAATCGAGATTGTCAGCGACGGTCTCGATTTTTATATTGAACGAATTCTAAAAAATCACCATCTTGATTCTCCGTTAAAGATTCATGCGAATCATTTGATTTTTGTCGACCAAAATCAGATTCGCGCGGAATTTCCCTATTCTGAATTCACCTGTGGACACTGTGGCAATTGCAAAGGCTATCACGTTCGACGTGCAAAATCCGATGGCAGTCGCGTCATCTACATCGGTGATGGACTTTCGGATCGCTGTGGCGCCCGCGAGGCGGACGTGGTTTTTGCGAAACGAGGTCGGGACTTGTTGACATTTTGCCGGAATAACCATATCCATCATTATGAGTTTGAGAATTTCTTGGATGTGATGAACGTCATTAGGTCATTAGTCAATAGCCAATAGCATTCGAGATGGTTTATATTCCCCGCATCGACAAAGGCTACCGCAACCTCAAACGTTACCGCCAGATCGTCGGTATCTTCATCAAATACGGCTTCGCGGAGATGGTGGACCGCATGAACTTGACCGCCTATCTCCAGGTTGGCCGGCGTCTGTTCAAGCGAGAAGCCGTGAAAACCAAACGACTGTCACAGGCCGAGCGCATCCGCCTGGCGCTGGAGGAGCTCGGTCCCACTTTCATCAAACTGGGGCAACTACTCAGCACGCGCTCGTTTCTCATTCCCGCTGAATTGGTGGAGGAACTGACCAAGTTACAGGACGAAGTCAGCCCGCTGCCTTTCGAGAAAATTCAAGATTATGTTGAAGAAGAACTCGGGGGGAAGTTATCCGAAAAGTTTGCAGAATTCGAAAATGAGGCCATTGCCTCGGCATCCATTGCCCAGGCGCATCGCGCCCGCACCCATGACGGCCAGGAAGTCGTACTGAAGATTCGCCGGCCGGAGGTGGCGCGCATCATTGCGACTGATCTCGATATCCTTTCCGACATTGCCCACCTGATGGATAAATACATTCCGGAAAGCCGCCAGTTCGATCCCGTCGGCGTGGTACGGGAGCTGTCGCAAACCACCAAACGGGAGATCGATTTTTACAACGAAGGCCGCAACATCGAAATTTTTGCCAAGAACATGCAAGGGTTCGATTATGTTCACATTCCCAAAGTTTTTTGGGAATTCACCACCACCAAGATTCTCGCCACCGAATTCATCGATGGCACGAAAATATCGGACATTGAATCGTTGCGGCAAACAGGTTGCAACCTGAAATTCGTATCCCAGGTTGGCGGGCGATTCATACTCAAGCAGATTTTCGAGGATGGATTTTTCCACGCCGATCCCCATCCCGGCAACATATTTATTCGCGGCAACGACACCATCGTGCCGGTTGATTTCGGGATGATGGGACGATTGGATGATTATTTGATGGAGCAGGTCTCCGATCTTCTCATCGCCGCCGTTCAAAAAGACGCCGATTTGATCATTCGTGTGCTGATTAACCTCGGCGCCCTCAGCGATGATCAGGATGTCCGCTCACTGCGAGTGGACATCACCAATTTCATCGATCGCTATTATGGCGTTTCGTTGAAGAAAATCAACATGCAAAATATTGTGAGCGATGTGTTTGAGGTGGTGACCCGCCATCAACTGCGTACCCCTTCGAATTTGTTGCTGCTGATGAAGACTCTGGGCACTTACGAAGATCTGGCGCGCAAGCTCGATCCCGACTTCGATATTTTTTCGCTGGCGAAACCCTATGTCAGCAAACTGCTGTGGCGGCGGTTGAACATGAACAAAATCGCCTACGAAGGCATCAAAGCCCTGCGCGACCTCTACGATCTTTTCAAGAATGCGCCGCGCGAAATGGAACTGCTGCTCCGTAAAATCAAGCGCGGGCAGTTTGCCATCGAGCTGCAGGATCGCGGCCTGCAAAACTTGATCCTGGAAATGGATCGGGCATCCAATCGCATTGCCTTTAGTCTGATCATCGCCGCTCTAATTGTGGGTTCTTCTTTGATACTAAATTTAGGAACCGGTCCCATGCTCTTTGGATTTCCCCTGTTCGGGATGCTCGGGTTCGTGTTTGCCGGCATCCTCGGGGTGTGGTTGGTGATCGCGATTTTGAGATCGGGAAGATTATAAAGCATGGACACAGAGGTCACGAAGTCGCACAGAGAGCACGGAGGAATTTAATAATATTATTTTTGGGGAGGGGCTAGGGATGGATCAAATGCGGGAGTTGAATGCTTTGACAGAAAAGGTGATCGGTTTAGCCATAGATGTTCACCGCGCTCTTGGGCCAGGATTGTTGGAGTCGGCTTATCGGAAATGTTTATGCTATGAA
>DASWHH010000528.1:0-8478 GCA_036398295.1 bacterium | reverse complement strand
AATAGCATTTGTTTCAACAAGGATCAAGTAAAACTATTGTTGCCGGGGCGTCCTATTTTTTTGAGGGAGTAATGGAAGGGTGGTAAATGGACACGAACGTGTTAGAAATCCGGTCGGAAAATCCAAAAAGATTAACATGTCATTCCGGCGTATGCAGGAATCTCCCGGGTTCCCGCACAGAAGCAGGGGATTCCGGCACAAGGCCGGAATGACAGGCCATTTTCCGACCGGATTTCTAGCTTGGATAATTCTCAACTGCAAGGGCACAGAGACGCAAAGTATGAAGTAGATAATTTTCCAAAACTTTGCTCCTCTGCTCCTTGGCGGTAAGAAATTTATAGTATTACTTCTTAACTTTTGCCCCTTTTTGCAAAAATATTCTATTTCCTAAAGGTGAAGTTGACAGTAGGCAATTACCAAGCCTACCCTACTGTGCCTGCCAACTGCCTACTGCTTACTGCCTACTGCCTACTGCTTACTGCCAACTGTTTCTGTTTACTGACACTGCCAACTGCGAACTGCCAGCACCTGCAACATCCTGCCACCGATAATTTCATGCCAGGTAGGATTTTCTGCGCAGAAAAATCACACGGCACAAATAAAGAAGTAACGCGCTCAGTCCGTTATAGAACAAAGCGTTTCCCCAGTTTTTGCTGTAGGCTGAGCCAAAAGAGACCAGCGCTCTCGAGTAGCCGCTCGTCAGCAATCCCGTCAATGCCGCCGCCACGAACAGCAAACAACAGAAGAAAAATAAACGATAGCGTCGTGTCCCGAAAAAGCCCAGATCGTGATAAATGGCAAAAGGCGAAATAATCACTAAGATAATGCCATTGTAGCACAAAATCGCCCACAGCGCCCAACTGTCTTTTCCAAGGTGATGAACCAGGTAGGCAATAAATAAAAGCAAAAGCATGCCAATTTGAAACACCACCAGAAACAGCAAGCGGCTCCAGCTCAACTGCTTCAAGGTGACCGGTATCAGTGCCTGCAGGCGGTCGCGTTTCTCTTTGTCGATCTCGGCCCCGACGACGGCGATGGTTATAAAGTAGGTGATCAGGATGCTGCCCATCAGGCCGTACACGCCGCCCATGTCCCAAATGAATCCAGCAATCAAAAACAGTCCGCCTATGGTGTAACCGATCGCCAGTCCCCATTTGTTATATTGGATCTCTGCTTTCAGCAAGGGCCACATGATCGATTCTCCGTTCAGAAATTATTCTAAAAACGACCTGCGCCCTGCATAGAAACGTACCCCCAACAAACCCAACCCGGCGGCGATGAGATAGACAACCAATGGACTCAGCGGTGAATATTGTATACCGGAAACATCCAGAGCCGAGCCATGGGCCATAAGCTCGCCTGCAGAAACAATAATGAAACCCGAAAATGGTAGAATGAAAGTCAACAAAACCAGCCTGGCGAGTACAGTGGAATGGAATTTCAGTTGTTTGTTGACCCACATGGTGAGCATCCAGACCAACGGCAGCCCGCCCAGGACAGCTAAGCGAATCCACAGCAGCGGATCGTCCCATCCCTTGCCAAAGAATTGCACGAGGAAATAGGCCGGCACAATGCACACATTGAATCCAAATGGAAAGACCAGTGGGGCGACTATTTGCTGCTTAAGGGTAAGCGGTAGACTCAAATGCAAACGCGTTCGCTTTTCGATAGAGTAGTGATGATACAAAGCAATCGACACCGCGATGAATGGGACCCAGACGATTTCGAAATCGATGTTTGGAATGCGAATTTGTCCCGCAATCAGTATCAGAATACTCAACAGGTAGCCGACAAAAATCGTCCGCCGCTGGTACTGCATTTCAGCTTTAAGCAGCCGCCACATGCCTCGCTCCTTTGAGGATTTGCACAGCGATTTCATCGATGCTCATGCGATTTTCCTGGATTTGTTCGGCGCCCAGCCCGCGGAGATCTGCAAGCGTCGCTTCGTGATTTGAACTTGTCACCTGGTGGTCGTGGCCTTCGCGGCGATGTTCGACCACATTTTTCAACTGGATGTCGTTGCGCGGCAAGCGAAACGAAATGCGCCGCCAGGTGTCGGTGAGATCATCCTTGGCGGTGCGCTGGATAATTTTCCCGTCGTTGAGAAAGGCCAGCTCGTCGGCCAGGCGGCTGATATCGGACAAAATATGCGTCGAATAAAAAATTGCGCGTTCGCCGTCCTCCAACGCCTCGAAAAGCACGTCCAGCACTTCGGAGCGCACCACTGGATCCAGGCCGCTGGTGGGTTCGTCAAGCAACAGCAGTCGCGGCGAATGCGCCAGCGCGGCAATCAACGCCAGCTTCACCCGGTTTCCCCCGGAAAGCTCTTTGGCTTTTTTCTGCAAGGGCACGTCGAAGCGGCGAACCAGCTCCGCGACCCGCCGATCCGACCATTTTGGATAAAACTGTGAAAGGAACTTGAGGTTTTTTTCCCCGGACCAATTCTCGTAAAAAACGTGGATGTCCCCGACGTAGCCAACCTCGAATTTCCATTCCGGCCGGTTCATGTCATTGGGAAGATCAAAAATCGATGCCTCGCCGCTATCGGACTTCACTAACCCCATCATGCAGTGCATGGTGGTAGTCTTTCCGGAGCCATTGGGGCCGATGTATCCCAAAACCGTGCCCGGTTCCAATGCGAGGTTGAGCGGGCCGAGTTGGAACCCCGGGAACCGTTTTTCCAGATTACTCAGCTTAAAGGCCTGCGACATTTTACTATCTCCCTTAGTTATTTTTTTCTTTCACCGTTCTTTTTTAAAATCAGCTCAACCATCGCTTTGATCTCATTGGCCTGCAACCCCTCGTTGAGAGCACCACTAATGTGGGACTCGAGATTCTGCAGTAGGCGTTCTTGAGCCATGGATTTCTTCTCATCTTTTTTTAAGTAAGAAACAAAGAAGCCTTTGCCGCGGCGGGAATGGATGAGACCCTCACGCAGCAGATGCTCATAGGCGCGTTGCACCGTGATCACGCTCACTTTCTGTTCTGTCGCCAGCGCGCGAATTGATGGTAAACTGCTGTCGGGCATAAGCTCACCCGCCAGAATGAGGGCGCGAATCTGCCGAGCGATTTGGCTCTGTAGCGACTCCGACGACAGGTCGGTTAAGTTTAGAAGCATGACGTCCTCAACGACGACCCTTGATTCTGACTGCCATCAAGGTGCGATCGTCAGGTATTGATTTCGCACCACCAAATGCGCGCAGACTTTCGCGCACCACCTGCAAAATATCCGCACAGGCAAGGAGGCGATTCTGAACGAGCAACCCGGCGAGCCGATCCTCGCCGTATTCTTCGTGGTTTGAGTTCATGGTTTCGCTGACGCCATCAGTGAAGAGAACGATGAGGTCGCCGCTACCGAGCTGCAGGCGGGCCGTTTCAAAAGACGCCCGTTGCATGAGCCCGAGCGCCGGACCGCCGGCTGCGAGTTGCCGGCAATGGCCATCGTCTTGAATCAGGATGGGATGGGTATGTCCCGCGGTAGCGTATTCAAATTCGCCCGTGCCGCAAGCAATGACTCCGTAAAAGAGCGTGACAAAACGACTTCCCGGCAGGAGGCTCGACAATTGTTGATTGACGTTCTGCAAAACGCGGGAGACGCTATGGCCGTTTGAAATCTCGCTGCGCATCAGGGCTTGAATTTGGGAAACCAACATGGCCGCGGGCAACCCCTGGCCGCAGGCATCGGCAATCACCACACCGAGGCGATCGCCACTCATGGGAATGACATCATAAAAGTCGCCGCCCACAATCCGCGCGGGCTCCGCAACGGCTGCGATCTGCAGATAATCATTGTCCGGCAATTCTGATGGCAGCAGTTCGCGCTGAATGCGCTGTGCCATGTTCAGCTCCTCATCGATGCGGCGCTTCTCCAAAACCTCGACATAAAGACGGGCGGCGGTCAGCGCCGTGACGAACTGGTTGGCGATGATGGTGAGCAAATGCAGATCGTTATGGGAAAAGCCTTCATTTCCAGTTTTCTTCGATAGCGCCAGGAACCCCAGGAGCTCTTCCTGATCGCGCAGCGGCACGATGATTTTTGCTCCGCGTCTGCACAGCTCATGAAAGAGCGCGCCGCCGCGGGCTGGCTGTATGGCGGCGAAATCTGCGGCGGCTGGCATTTTCCCGATCGACTGCAGAAAAGCATCTTCGTCATCGATAACAAAATCCTCGGGAAACTCGGGCGAGGCCGGGATAATTAACCCGCCGTTTTCGTTCTGGATCGCGAGACTAACTCGCGTCCCCAGGAAATGTGTCTTTAATGTGCCAATCAGCAGGCCGCAGAGCTTGCCGGGGTCGAAGACTGAGATCAGTTGTTTGGAAACCGTCGCCACGAGGCTCATCGGAGCCTGGCCGTCATTAAACCAGCGCGCAGCCAGCAGGCGTTTTTTCTCCGCGGAGAGGGGCGCGGTCACATGAGCCTCGCCGTTATGCCGTTCGATCAGGCCATCCTGCTCGAGGTCATCATAGGCCCGCTTTACGGTGTTGACATTGACATGATGGGCGCGCGCCACGTGGCGAATGGACGGCAAACTGCGGCCGCCAACCAGATCGCCATTGAGAATGCGTTCAACCAGTTGCCGGGAGAGTTGATTGTGCAGGGGTTCAGGAGTGAGATCGGTTAAGTGAAACAGCATCGCTTGACTTCCTCGCCAATTGTTCTTACTGTATATACTGAATATATACAGTAAAGTTACAAAGTCAAGCGATTTTTTTAGAAGATTTATAAAAAGATTTGAACCGGGAAGGACGTGACAGGGGCGTATCGCGATACGCCCCTGCTGGAAAATGATCGACCGCTCCTCCGACCTGATTCGGGAAGTTTCATTCCTCCCGCATAACTGCGTTCTTCTCTTCAATATCAACTCGCACGATCACATCGCCGCGAGTGATTTTCTGCACCACATCGAATCCTTCGATCACCCTGCCGAAAACCGAGTAATCGCCGTCGAGAAACGGCGTGGCGCGCAGCGTGATATAAAACTGGCTGCCACTGGACTGCCGTTCCGGGTTCACCTGATCAGGCTGCCGCGCCATGGCAATCACACCCTGGTGATGCGGCAAACCGATTTCAGCGGGAATACGATAACCCGGGCCGCCGCTGCCGACACCCAGCGGGTCGCCGCCCTGAATGACAAAGTCAGGCTCCCAGCGATGAAAGGTGAGTCCATCGTAAAAGCCTTGATGCGCCAGAAACACAAAATTATTGGTGTGCAGTGGCGCCGCCACGGCATCTAACTCGACCACGATGTTGCCTTTTTGGGTTTGGATGGTGGCGATATAACGCTTCGATTCATCGATGGCCGTCTGCGGCGCGGCCGTGTAGTATTCCTCCCGATCATTTGGCGCGACATTGGCGAGCGGGCGTTCGGCCTTGGAGGTGGTGGATTGGGTTTCGCTGACGGCCGGCTCGGATTGTTTTTTCTCGGCGCACGACCAACTCACTGTTATAAACAATATGATGACAAAGATGAACATATCTCCACGCATGGTGACACCCCTCCATAAAGATTTGAAAGTTTGAATTGCCTAATCTAAAAGTCGCGCAATTTAAAAAAACGCCCCGATTATTTCAAGGTTATTTTGGCGGCGGCGGAAATAAATCCTTGATTGACTTTTGGCGCCTGATTATATTGCACCGACACTAAACCTGAAAGACGGAGGAAATCATGACTTTCGTATCCCGGTTTGAACCGAAGGAACTATGGCAGCATTTTGACAAAATTTTGACCATCCCGCGGGGCTCGAAAAATGAAGCGGCAATGCGGGAATATATTATTGCGATTGCCCAAAAGCACAATTTGAGTTATCAGCAAGATGCGGCGGGAAATGTCGTTGTCAGCAAGCCCGGCAGCAAAGGCAAGGGATCCGCACCGGTCACGATTCTGCAATCGCACCTCGACATGGTCAATGACAAAAATGCCGATGTGCAGCACGACTTCACGAAGGATGCCATCCAACCGCGCCAGGATGGGGATTACCTCTACGCCACCGGCACCACGTTAGGTTCGGATAACGGCATTGGGGTGGCGGCAGCCCTGGCGATCCTCGAAAGCAAAACCATCGAGCATGGCCCGCTCGAGCTGCTGTTCACCATCGACGAGGAAACCGGTCTCACGGGCGCCGGCAATCTGAGTGGCGATCTGCTCAAGGGCCGGCAGCTCATCAATCTCGACACGGAGGAAGAGGGTTCACTGTACGTGGGTTGCGCCGGTGGGGCGGGCGTCAACCTCACCATTCCGCTAAAATTTTCGAACGTCGCTTCCGGCGCCGGGGCCTTTGACATCAAGCTGCACGGGCTGAGAGGCGGGCACTCGGGCGTGGATATCCACCTGCAGCGTGGCAACGCCGTCAAATTACTGGCACGCGCGCTGAACAGCGTCCACCGCAAAGTCAAATTCCAGCTGGCAAGCCTTACCGGCGGCAACATGCACAACGCCATCCCACGCGAAGCGTTCGCGAAAGTAACCGTAGCATCATCCGAAAAAGAGAAATTTCAAAAAGAGTTGCACCAGCGTTTTCAGGAAATCTATTCCGAATTCAAATCAGCCGATCCGGAAATGAAAATCACCATCGCGGAAACCGACAGCATTAAGAAAACTTGTGATGATGACACCACGTTCAAAGTGATAAATCTGCTCAACGCGCTTCCCCACGGCGTAGCCTCCATGAGCTACGACATCCCCGGTTTGGTGGAAACCAGCTCCAATCTGGCTACGGTGAAAATCAATGATAGCCAGATGGTGGTGCACGTCAGCAATCGCAGCTCGGTGGCTTCAGCCATTCGCGCCACACAGGAACGGGTGGCGAGCATCGGTGAATTGGCTGGCGCCATAGTGGAGGAATTGGAAGGCTATCCTGGCTGGAAACCGAACATGGATTCGCACGTTCTGCAGGTCAGTAAAAAAGTCCACCAAAAGCTGTTAGGCAAGGAACCCCAGATTAAAGCCATTCACGCCGGGTTGGAATGCGGCATCATCGGCGAGAAGGTCCCCGGGATGGACATGGTGTCGCTGGGGCCGCAGATCGAGTTTCCGCATTCGCCCAACGAACGGGTGCGCATCGGCTCGGTTAGCGATTTTTACAAACTGCTCATCGGCGTTTTGAAAGAACTGGCGAACACTCAGTAATTCACAAAGCTTGAAGTCTCACAGGTTCTATGCTAAACGTGGATTAATGGAGTAATAGCATAGCGCATAGCGTAAAAGCTCTCTTTGCTCTTTGCGCTTGCTTTTTAGGCTTTTTTTGTTATGTTTAGATTCACATTTTTACCGACAACGGTTGACAACAGCATTTCAAGATAACTAACCTCACAACGAATGTGTCATGGGGAACGACATCCTTTCGGTTTCCGGGTTGTTAACGTGATCGCCGCCCCAATGTGATCAAGTGAGGCGCATTTCTATCCTGCTTTAGGCAGGCTGAATGCACCAATTCTTCGGATTTTGCAGCCGGGACCGCACCTGCGATTCACTCACATCTTCGGCATTCCAGGTTTTAAAAGCCAGGCCTGCGAGTTAATCAATCAAAAAAAGGACTTTTTTGAAGGTGAAATTGAAAACGGAACGTTGCCGTTATTTTCTTTTCCTTGCCATCTTTCTGTGTGGCTGCTGGCAGGGAAATATCAAGCGTTCAGGAAACGACAGGATTCATGATCTGGCGGTCATTCCGATAGAGGATCTCATGGATATCGAATTTATCACGGTCGGAAAGAAAACCGAGAAACTGTTTGAATCGGCCGCCGCCGCCGCCGTCATTACCCAGGAAGACATCAGGAAAACTGGCGTTATAACCATCCCCGACGCGCTGCGGATGGTGCCGGGGATGCAGGTGGTACAGCATAACGCCAGCAGTTGGGCCATCACCGTGCGGGGATTCAGCGGTTTCTCGCGCGCCATCAACGGGCAGTTTGCCAACAAACTGCTGGTGATGAGCGACGGTCGCAGCGTTTATACACCACTTTTTTCCGGCGTGTCCTGGGCTGCACAGGAAATTTTGCTCGACGATGTTGAACGCATCGAAATTGTGCGCGGACCAGGTGCAACACTTTGGGGATCCAACGCGGTCAATGGTGTCATCAACATACTCTCAAAACCATCGGAGGCCACGCAGGGGGTTCTGCTCACACTGGGAGGCGGAACCGAGCAGCGCGCCTTTGGTCACTTTCGGTACGGCGGCCGGGTCAACGATTACCTCCATTTCCGGGTATATGGCAAGTACTTCGAGGCGGACGATGCGGCGGATTCAACCGGAGCCCCGGCCAGAGACGGCTGGCACATCGGCCACGGCGGATTTCGGATGGATTGGAACTGGACGCCCAACCACGCCCTGACGTTATTAGGCGATATCTACGATGGCGCGGCCGGACAACGTTACAGCCAGGTTGATAGCCTGACCCCGCCATACAAACACCGGTTTGACCTTAACGACACCTTCAGTGGCGCGAACATGCTGGGACGCTGGACCGGTCGCCTCAACCAG
>DASWHH010000527.1:0-9696 GCA_036398295.1 bacterium | reverse complement strand
AACTGCAGAAATCTTCTTAAAAACCGGTCATTCGGATCGAGTGAATGCACTTGCCGTCAGCCCCGATGGCCGGCTCTTCGCCAGTGCCAGCGCCGATAACACCGTGAAAATCTGGGATGCGGAGCGCGGCGAATTGCTGCGCACACTTACGGGCCACGTGGCGGATGTTTTCGCGGTGGCTTTCAGCCCGCGCGGCCAGATTCTCGCATCTGCCGGCTATGACAGCAAGATCGTCATCTGGAATTTCGAGGGCGGAGAAGTTCTCCATACTCTGGAACACCAGCGACAGGCCGTAACCGCACTCGCTTTCAGCCCCGATGGCGCCTGGCTGGCGTCCGCCGGCAGGGACAGCCTGGTAAAAATCTGGGACGTTTCTGATTGGAGCCAGGCAATGGTTCTGAGTGGCCACGATGACCGTGTTAACTCGGTAGCTTTCAGCAGCGATGGGCAATGGCTGGCGTCGGCGGCTCTTGATGGAACCGTTAAACTCTGGAGCGTACTGGATTGGCGCCTCTTTAAAACTCTGCACGATCACAGCGCCGGCGTGCGCGCCATTGCCTTCAGTCCCGACAACCGATTGCTGGCTTCCGCCAGCGAGGATCAATCGGTGAAAATCTGGGAGGTTGACACCGGCATTTTGGTTCGCACTCTGATTGGTTTCGCCGGCACCGTCAATGCGGTGGCGTTCTCGCCGAATGGCAGGGATTTGGCGTCAGCCGGCTCGGATAAGACCATCAAGCTCTGGGATATCAACACCTGGACTCTTTTTAGGGATATACCACAAAGCGATGAGGTGCTCACCTTGATGTTCAGCCCGGACGGGCGTAACATGCTTTGTTCCCTGGCTGATGAAATCGTTTTGTGCTGGGATGTCGAAAAGGAGAGCACCATCTTCTCCCTGCAGGCCGTAGCTCTGAATATCTTGGATGTAGCCTTTAGCCCGGATGGTCGCACCCTGGCCTCGGCTCATAAAGATGGTGCAGTCAAACTCTGGGATGTGGCGCAGGGGCGCTGGCTGACGACGCTCCTTCTGCACTCCGCGCCCGTGAATTCCGTTGCCTTCAGCCCGGATGGCCGGCTTTTGGCGGCAGGTAGCTCGGATAGCACCATTGCAATTCTTGAGGTTGCGACGGAAGAGGTTGTACTGAATGTTAAAAGGAGGTCAGGAGGAATTTACAGCCTGGCCTTTTTGCCAGATGGCGGCAAGCTGGTCTCCGCCGGATCCGAAAAAGCGATCCGTTTTTGGGATGTCAATTCCGGACGTTTGCTGAAAACTCTGTTCGGTCACGGCGCCAGCGTTAACTCGCTGAATTTCAGCCCGGATGGTCATCTACTGGCGTCGGCAAGCGACGACTATACCGTGAAACTGTGGGATGTCTCAGCCGATAGCCTGTGGTTGAATCTGAAGGGCCATACGTTGTTGGTCAAGTCCGTGCAGTTCAGCCCCAATGGCCAGTTGCTGGCTTCGGCCAGTTCCGACAACACTGTCAAACTCTGGGATGTGCGAACGGGCGCTCTGCTGCGGACGTTAGCGGATCATGCCTCCAGTGTACGCGCCGCGGTTTTCAGCCCGAACGGGAGATTTCTGGCCAGTGGCGGATTTGATAACATGATACGCATCTGGCAGGTGGAAAACGGGCAAGGGATTCACACCCTGAGCGGCCATTCCAATGATATCAACTCCCTATCGTTCAGCCCGGACGGCAAGCTGTTGGCATCGGCTGGTCCCGATGGCGCTATCCATATCTGGGACGGCGAGTTCGGTGAGTTGCGGGTTTGTCTGGTGAATCTGCCGGAAAACGAATGGTTGATTTACCATCCCCACAAGCTGGTCTATTATGGCTCGGCGGCCGCCGAGCGATTTGCTGCGCTACGATTCGGAAATCAGTTGCAGCGCGTCCTACCTTTGAGCGGATTTAAAAACCAATTGCGGCGCGAGGCAATTATCGAGGCGCTATTTTCCCCACAACCTATCATTGCTCCTGAGATCGTTCAGCCATCAAACGGTTTTAAGGCCGGCTATTGGCTGGGTATTGTGGGGTTGTCGGTGGTTGGTATTGGGCTAATTGTCTGGCTTTTGAGAAACCCTGACGATTCCGCAACCGATTTGGTTCGTCGTTTTTTTTCGGCCGCGGGATACACGCGAATTCATAATATCGGGGAGAATCTCCTGGCTTTTGATTCAACCAATGACGAACCCGCGGCGATGGTCTATATTTGCCGCGATGGCGCGGTGGTTGAGTACGAGCGGGTCGCCAAAACGATTCGGCAGAATCAGCGCCGATTTCCCCACGGCCTGAAACTTTTCCTGATCTATCACAATCGCGACGCCTTAGCAAAAGCGCCATCGCCGAATGGAGATGTGAATCACACGGCCATTCCGGTGCATGTTTCCGCTCTCGTTCAGCCCAAGTACACCATCGCCTGCCGGCAAAAGCTAAGAGAGTTGGAGAGGCCATACCAGGTCGCCGCTGATCCCTATCGCGAAGACGAGCCCATCCGCGTTGCCAATTATTTTTTTGGGCGTGAGGAACTGCTGCATCGATTACCCACACTCATAGCAGCGAGAATCCACATCGGCATTTTCGGATTGCCGCGAGTTGGCAAGTCCTCACTCCTCAGTCAACTGCGCCTGGTTTTGAAAAACTCGCCGTCGGTTTTAATCGATCTGCATTCCCACCACTTGCGGGCGGACTTTCTTTTCGAGCTGATCCTGCGGCAACTTCACGTGCAACTTTCCTTGATGGGTATCGAAAGACTGCCGGGCAAATCTGCACTGCTTGGCAAGCCGTTCCCGCAAAGCGTGGCAGAGCTGCTGAGCGTTTGCCGGCGGTCCGGACACAATGACCCGTTCGTTTTCATGATTGACGGACTGGACCGACCGATGAATCTGATGAGAAGCGAAGGTGGAGAACGGGTGAGCGCAGAATATTACCGGTTTTTTGCCGCGATTCAGGAATTAGCTGAACGGTTTCGTGATGTGGTGCTGGTGGTGGGCGGCGCTGGATCGGAACTGGTTCGCAACCCAGTCGTGGGAAAAGCCGATACCGCGAATCCCCTGTACCGCTTGTTGACGGAAGAATACGTTGATCTGCTTTGTCCGCGCGACAGCGAAAAGATTCTGCAAGAGATGGGTTCTTTGCAAGCCATCAAATGGCACCCCGATGCCGTGGGTCGGGTGTATCACCATTGCGGCGGCCACCCATGGATGATTCGCAGTTTTGCCAGCTTGGTGTCGCGCCAGGGTAGCCTCCGCGATATCGATATCAACATGGTGGAGGAAACCGCCAGAAAATGTCAGGAGACCTGGTCTGAAAATGAAATCGGACGTTTTCTTCGGGGCGAAATCTTACCCGTCCTGACCTCCGAAGAACGTGAGCTTCTGAAACTACTGGGTCAAAGCCAAGACGGGGGTTTTCCCGTCAGGAATCTGTCGCCGAGATTTTCCGCCGCGCTTACGGAGCTGGAGAATTTCGGTTTGATTGGGAACGATCTTGGGCGGATCGGCGTTGTCGGCGAATTCTTCAAAAGTTTCTTTTCTCAGCCCGTCGCCGCCTAAGGATGGGTGCGTGACGAGTTTTATGTTTCAATTTTTTAGCACTTTGAGCGTAAACCACGCAATCCCATCAATAAAGTCCTTGCTTTTTAGTATCCAGCGGATTATTTTTTTGGGGTCTTTTGTACCTAATCTAAGGGAACGCTATCCTGTATCATTTACCAGTTTTGAGTCAAGGTGACTTCTATCCCGAGCTTCGAGACTATATCCGGCATTTAGAATGCGGAGGAATGGAGCTTTGGGTTGATGGAGCCACAAAAAGCTTCACTTTTTCATTTTGAGGAGGAGATAATGAAAGCCATGTTTGTTTCCGGGTTGACGGTCATGGTCTACGTGAGCCTGGGCCTTACCCAGACGTCGGTGCTCGACAAGGCAAGCAAATCTACCATTACGTTCAAAGGATTTGGAATTTTCAGCACCGAGGAATCGACTACAACGTCACCAGAGATCAAGCGCACGGATTCCATGAATAACTTCAAAGGCCAGGGCATCGCCGGCAAATTAGTGGGTAAGCTTTTCGCCAAACCCGCGAACGCCGGCGAGATCATCAATCTGCCTGAATCCAAAATTTACGAATGGGACCTGAAGAAAAAGAAATGCTCGATCCGCCCCATCGAAAGTATTGTCGATACCGTCGCCAAGGCCACTGGTGCGAAGCAGAGCGTAGATGAGAAAAAAGCAGCAGCTAAGGAAGAAAAGTCCGCGGAAAGTAGCATCGAGATTATCAAGAGCGAATTCAAAGTAGAAAAAACTGGCAAATCGGGTACCGTCAACAATTTTGCATTTGACGAATACTGGATCAACGCTTACGCCCTGTGGCGGGACAAGGAAACCGGCATGATCGGCTGCGATAGCTTGTCGGTCCTCAGCTCCATGACGCCGTTGTCCGAGAATATCAAGAGCGGGATGGAAATCGAAACCGCGTTTGCCAAGGGCTACCTTGAAAAGGTGGGCATCAACGTCGGCAAGACCGAAGAAGATTTGTTGGGCGGCAAATGGCTGCAAATGCTGCAGCAAATGAAACCTGGCAATTCAGCGGCAGATGCCAGGCACGAAAATATGGGCGCGGAAATGGCGAAGCTCGATGGTCTCTACCCGGTTGTCGTGGATGGCAAATATTATGCACATCGTTCCGGCGGCGAGCAGCAAACGGCCGCAGATGAGCAACCCGAAGAAGAATCAACTGATGTCAGAAAAGGACTGGGTGGCCTGGCAAAGGGTTTGTTGGGAAAAAAGCAAGAGGAGAAGCCACAGGGCCTGCAACCGGCCATGATGTTTTTCACTGAGGTTCTGAAACTGAATGTTGGGGCGGGTGACGCGAGTCGTTTTACATCACCATTAACCTGCAAGTAAAGGATCCGTTACACTTTTTGTGAAGTGAGCGATACATGTGGTGGTCGTTTTGATCAAAGAAAAAATAGTTGGATGGCTGGGTCGTCCCGGTTCATTTAGCGCGGCGTTTTTGCTTTCAATTTTGAGCCACGCGGTGCTGTTTTTGTTGGCCGCGATCGCCATACAATTCTTCGAATCGAGCAATTTCTACTCTCCGCCTCTTATTTTTGATTTTGTTTTCTCTCCCGTTCAGGAAGTCGGTCAGTCAAAAGACACCGAAGTCGACACAAAATCAATTTCGAAGACACCACCGTCAGTGCACAAATCGGCAACGCCGGCAGCGAAGAAATCGGCGCTTGCGAGCAAAACCACTGCGGAAAATCAGGACTCCGATCTGCCGGTCCGGGAAGACGACGCCCGGGTTGGCGACACCGATGACGCGCTGGCAGTTGCGAGCCCGGAAGCAGCGACCACCGATCAAACGTCGGAAGCGGGATATGTTCCTCAGGTTAGCGCGACTGTCGAAAGTGCGCCACCATTTCTTGTGGATACGCTTTCGCCCGTTGCTGTTTCGTTGGCGCGCCTAAAAATCGATCGCTCCCATCGCCTTTCTGCAAAGATTGCCATGTCGGTCAGTGAGAAAAAAATGCTGGTAAAGAAAATCCGGAAATGGTCGGAGAGCCTCGATCCTCAAAATTGGGAAGATGCGAGCGTGCAGTGGCAGCACGATGGCAGAACGTATTCGGCCCGTCTGCGGCACCTGCCGGCGCAATCTGCTACGGCGCTGGACGAGGCGCTGATAGAAATCAGCACCGAGGAGAACGGAAATCCCGTCAGCAGTGAGATGCGAATGAAACGGCTGGCTTTTTCAAATTTCGCGCAATTTGTCGATTACTGGGATCCCTACGTCGCTGTCCATAACGATGAGCTCAACGGCCGCTTTCACGCCAATACCACCATTAACGTCAGCAGCAGCGGTGGCGTGCAGCCAAAATTCCGCGGCAAAGTTACCACATCTTCTTATGACGTCAAAATGGCCGGCGCCTTGCCGTTTCTAGATCAGCAATCCATTTTTCTGGGCGGGTTGGAAACTGGCGTGCGCGAAATCCGTCTGCCGAAAAGTAACTTGCCCTTTGCCAGCGACAGCACGATTTCCGAGAGCCAGACACACCTTCTGGCTGAGGAAACCTGGTTGAGTTTTCATCCCGATGGCACCTACAGCTGGCGCAGCAAGCCTTCGGAAAAAGTCCAAAAGCAGCTTTTGCCAAAAGTTGCGTTCTACATCATTGGCGAAAAAGACGCGCGGCTCCACATTAAGGGCGTCCTGCGGGGACAGGTTTTGATCTACGCCTACGACCGTATCATCATAGACGACGACATCATCTATGCGCGCCATCCGGAAGTGACCGCAGACGCCGATGACTTCCTTGGGCTGGTGAGTGAAAAGGACGTGGAGATCGCTCATCCTGATATCGCCGGTGCGGGGGATTTGCACATTCATGCTTCGATTTATGCCAAGGGCCGTTTTCGCGTTCGGCATTTGCAGGGGGACGACGATGCGACGCTCTATATCTACGGCAGCCTGACGGCCGGATCGCTCACTGCCACCGAGCCCCGCTACGCCACGCACATCACCTTCGATAAGCGCCTCGAATCCCAGCGCCCGCCTAATTTTCCCATGTCGGATCGTTATGAAGTCAAGGATTGGGATGGTAACTGGGAGATTAAGCCGCGACAAAAAAATGGAGTAGTGGAGTAATGGAGTAGTGGAGTATTGAATTGCTGGATAAATGAAGTTAGAGCTAAAGTGACAATGAGCGAAGAATCAAACAAAAAACTGGAGTACCAGGAAAGGTATCGCTTTTGGTCTGATAAAAGGATTTCACATTTATCCATGACGCCAAAGGAAGTAGTTGAGCGGTTGATGAAGGGACTGCCATTTGCCGAGCAGATGCGCTCGGAGTATAATCGTGACGCGTTGGGATTCGTTTCACGTTTCACATTTCACGCTTGACGTCTCACATTTTCACACCATGAAAGACATTGCTGCACTTTTGGATGAACCGCAAACGACGATCGCGGTGGTTGGCGCCAACGATAACCCATCCAAATATGGCTATGTGATTTATCGCGACCTGAAGCGGAAAGGCTATGCGGTTTTTGCTGTTAATCCAAATCGCCAAACCGTGGATGGCGATCGGGCTTTCGGGAGTCTTGCTGAGCTGCCGGCAAAAGCCACAATTGTGAATGTGGTCGTGCCTCCCGAAGTGACGATGCAAATTCTCAAAGAATGTCAGAGACTGGGCTTGATGAATGTGTGGATTCAACCAGGGGCGGAAAGTCCGCAGGTGCTCGACTTTCTGCAGAAAAACCACTTCAACTACCTTGCCAACGCCTGCATCATGGTGCAGAGCCGTATGAGAGGCTCCGTTCGTGCTTAAATTCACACTCCCGGTATTTTTTATTTTTCTGAATATGACAACTTCTACGTCTGATGCGCAGGTAAAGCCCGCACCAAACCTGCAAGACCGAATCATCGACATCCATGCCCATATTGGCAGCTTTGCGGGATATGACCTTAGCAACGAAACCTTGCTGGCAAACTTGCAGCACTTCAACATTGCGCTGGCCCTGATCTCCAACATCGATGGCGCACAACTTCCGGAAACGCGCAACCTCGATGAAAGCGCCGCCAATCAGATCACCCTGCAAACGGTCCGGGCTCACCCGGGTTTGCTGCGGGGATTGGCCTGGGCACGGCCCATCGATGAGGATGGGTCGCCCGCCAAACTGGAGCCGTTTTTGCGCGACAATCATTTTGTGGGCGTCAA
Source organism: bacterium (assembly GCA_036398295.1). GTDB lineage: Bacteria > Zhuqueibacterota > Zhuqueibacteria > Oceanimicrobiales > Oceanimicrobiaceae > DASWHH01. The sequence goes on along the minus strand of DASWHH010000527.1, from coordinate 1,977 downwards.
GCTACATCCCGAAATGAACCACTTCGCCGCGGACGATTCTCTGGTGGATGGCTACCTCTCCTTGTGCGCCAAGTATGACGTGCCGGCGGTATTTCATTCCGGCGATGCCGGCAGCAACGCCGATCCGCAGAAAATCTACCAAGCGGCGAAGCGTCATCCGACCGTGCCGGTAATTCTGTATCACATGGGATTTAAGGGCCCACACGAATTGGCAATTGCCGTTGTTAAACAAGCCATGCAAAAACGTGATGCCGACCTTTACCTCGAAACCGCCCAGGCCGATTCCCAGGCGGTACTTGAGGCCATCAAAGAATTAGGTGCCGAGCGCGTGCTCTTCGGTACGGATGCGACTTACTACGGCAAGGATCATTACGCTCACTATCTGCCACTGATGGAATTGCTGCGTCGGAAATTAAGTGCGGAGGAATTTGCCAAAGTGATGCGCTTGAATGCTGTCCGCCTGTTCAAACTGGAGGTCCGATGAGGCAAAACGAGAATGACGTTCGCGCCCTTGGCCAGGCCCTCATCGCCGAGTGCGAGCGCCGGTTATTCGACGAATCGCTGCCGCGGTTGAAAAAGTGCCTGGCATTGCTTGCCGAAGAGGAAATCTGGTTTCGTCCCAACAACGAAACGGTCAGCGTGGGAAACTTAGTTTTGCATCTCTGTGGCAATGTACGCCAGTGGATTCTTTCAGGGCTGGGCGGTGCAGCGGACGGGCGCCAACGCGCCCAGGAATTCTCCGCCGCCGGACCGTTACCGACGTCGCAGCTATTGCACCTGTTGGATGCAACCATGACGGATGCGAAAACCGTATTGCAGCATCTCGAGCCGGGCTCACTTTCGACCGTTCACCCGGTGCAAGGATTCCAGGAATCTGCCGTGGGCATTCTCGTGCACGTGGTCGAACATTTTTCTTATCACACCGGACAGATAGCGTACTTTGTCAAAGCCAGGAAGGGTGTGGACTTGGGATTTTATCGTGGAATCAATCTCGGCAAAATCGGAGCGACAGCAGTACAATAACCGAAACCGGCGTTCGTCTCCCAAAACTGGCTTGTATTTTCAAATGTTTTTTTGTAAATTGCTTTACTTTACCTGTAAATCTACTTTCTAAAGGGACCGCGTATGTTAGGCAAAAAGAAGAAAAACCAAACGACCACAGTGCTGTTGAGTGGGTTGGGATTTGTTTTAGGATTGGGCGCCGCGTTTCTGTTTGGCACCCAACGCGGCAAGAAATATCGCGATCAGATCGGTGAATTCACGGCAGATTTTTTTGAATCCATAGCCGATGGCTGTAAACAAATAAGGAAAGATCTTTCCCGATAAAACTCGAGGTGGTTATGCCAAACCGGAATCTAAAAAATCTCCAGGATATTGGAGAGGCAAGCCAGCTGGTCAACGATTTTAAGTTTGTGAAAAACGCTTACTTCGATTTAAAAGGCCGCCAGCGCGCGTTGATTGCCAAAGACCAGGAAATCGTCGACGGCGACTATTGGGAAGACGAAAATTTTGAAGAGGAAATAAAGCTATTTGATCAGCGCAAAAAGCATTACAGCGAAGCGCAAAAGCTGTATCGTGAACTGAAGACCAAACTGGATCACTGAACCCCCGAACGTCGAACCTAAACCGGAGATCTGTTTTATGCCATTTTTGGAACCGAAATATCAGAAGGCGGCGGAATTGCGGGTAAGCCGCCGGCCCAAGCAATTGGCGGTGGTGAATCAGGGCGGTTGCACTGGCTGCATGGTGTGCGTTGATTTTTGCCCGGTGGACTGCATCGAGGTGGTGCCGGGTCCGGACCCGACCAATCCCACCGTTCACAAGCTCGTGGAAATCGATTTACCCCGCTGCATCGGCTGCACGCTGTGTTCCAAGTATTGTCCGTGGGAAACCATCACCATGTTTGAGTTTGGCGATGCCTATGCCATCGCGCCGGAGTGGACGTTGCGGGTAAAAGTCGAGCAACAGTGGGAACGT
>DASWHH010000526.1:0-12047 GCA_036398295.1 bacterium | reverse complement strand
GGTGGCCACGCCGATTTTCATCGAGGTTTGAAACGGAAATGAATCTTTGTAGGCCCTCGATTTGAAAAGCAGAATTACGCTGCCATCCTCGTTGATCCACGGCGAGGGATTGGAGGTGAGGAAGCTGTAAAAGGTGTTCGGCCGGGTATCCAAAATCGGAGCGTCCCGGCGTTGCCATGGGCCGTACGGACTTTTCGAGGTGGCGATGCCAATACGCTTGTTGGAGCGCGCGACGATGGCGTAAGGGGAATCCAGGGTCAACCCATCGCCGGCTTTCAAATCGGCGAACGGGTGAGTCGAGCCCATGTAATAAAGTACGTAAAGATCACCGGATTTTAAAATTTTTGGATTGTGGGTTGAACGGCCATCCCAATATTGTGCGCCGCGAGCCGGTAGCGCTACATCGGAAAAGTGATACGGACCTTGCGGCCGGTCGGCAACGGCATGAGCAATCTCGGAAGCGATCATCCAGCCGGGATGAAAGGGCAAATATTTTAGCCAGCGCGATACGAACATGTGATAGCGATTATCCTCGCCTTTGATCACCGAGCTGCCCCAGACCCAATAGTCATCTTGTGTGAAGCCGCCGTTGCGCGGAGCTGGCAGCAGGCGGCTGTGGAAATCATCGGAGATGACTGTTTGCGAAAAGAGCGGACATGCCGCGGTTAGGACTAAAGAAACCAAAAAGAAAAATAAAATCTCACGCCAAGCCACAGAGCCGCAAAGACAGCACAAAGGAAAAGCACCTAAGATCTTCTTTGCGATTCCTTTGCGTCTTGGCGTCTCTGCGTGAGACTCGCTGGTTTTTTTTGCAGAGTTGCTCATTTCTAAGACACTACCGGTAAAATTCCTCCAGCGGCTCATCCTGGCTGATTTCCACCACGATGACGCTGGCGTACGGATCTGGCGCAGCCGCCGGCACATGGATGAACAGGCTGCGCTCATAAGGATCGAATGTGAGCGGCGCCCGGGCTTTGTCTGCAAGCAGATAAGCTTTTTGAACGATGTGGCCCTTCATGCCTTCGAGAAATATTTTCCGATTTTCGGGCCAATCAAATACGTGCAGAAAAAGCTTCCCCGGTTTGATGGTCAGGCGGCCGGGATTTCGCAATCGGATATTATCGCGCGCAGGTCCGGCCTGGGAATCGTAAATAGCCTCACCATTCACTTTCAGCCATTGGCCAACTTCCTGGAGTATGTTCACCGATTCCTCGGGAATCAGTCCTTCGGCAGTCGGGCCGACGTTCAACAAGTAGTTGCCGCCTTTGCTGGCGATATCACACAGGTTTTGAATGATGGTTTCCGTGCTCTTCCAATCGTGGTCGTTTTTGTTGTAACCCCAGTGTCGGTTGAGAGTCATGCATACTTCGAAGGCTGCACCGAGACTGCTTTCCGGAATCTGCTGCTCCGGCGTGCCGTAATCGGCGCCAAATCCCAAACGATTGTTGATGAGGCAATTGGGTTGCGTCTCGTGGATCATTTTGACCAGCTCTTCGCCGTTTAAGAGCGTTTGGCGGTCGCGGTTTCGAAACGAGCCGCCGCCATCAAACCACATGATGCCGTTGTCGCCATAGTTAGTGAGCAACTCGTTGACTTGACCTTTCATGTACTCGGCATATTTTCTGACATCGGCGCTGCGGTCAGGCGCGCCGTGAAATCCCTCCGGATACTGTTCACGGATTTGAGAATAGTTTTGTGGAAACTGCGGATGATGCCAATCAACGATGGAGTAGTACGTGCAGAATTTGATACCGGCCTTTTGACATTCCGCCGCCAGTTCTTTGAGCGGATCGCGTTTGAACGGGGTGGCATCCACAATATCGTAGTCCGTCAGTTTCGAATCGTACATGGAGAAGCCGTCATGGTGCTTGGCGGTGATGACGAGGTAATTCATGCCCGCGTTTTGCGCCAGTGCAACCCAGGCTTTGGCATCGAACTTCACCGGGTTGAATTGCCCCGCGAATTTTTCGTATTCGGCAGAAGGGATGTTCCCTTGCAGCATAATCCATTCACCAAAATCTCTGTTCTCGCCCCATTCGCCGGCAGGGATGGCGTACAATCCCCAATGAATGAACATGCCAAATTTAGCTTTGTGAAACCAGTCGAGCCTTGAATCTTGAGCGCTCTGGGCCCAGCCAACAGTTGCCAATAATAGTACACAAAAGTGTGACAGCAACACTTGCTTTTGACGACTTGCTCGCATATTCAATTCATCCCTTTTCAGGCGCTATGCGCCATGCGCTTTGCTCTATGCGCTTTGCCCTCTGCGCAGCTCAAAAAAAAGGTGGAAGCAATCTGATTGATTATCTGCCTCCACCTTTTTCTCTTCAACTCACCCGATCGTCGCTGAAGCTTATTTGACCAGTGCCATTTTTTTCATTTCAATCTGTGAACCTGCTGACATTTTGTAGAAATAGATACCGCTGGACTGAAGCATTCCGTTATCGCTGCTGCCATCCCAGGTTGCCGTGTAGGTACCAGCCGATTTTCGCTCGTTCACCAAGGTGCGCAGTTTTTGTCCCATCAGGTTATAAATTTCCAATCGGACATCCGCATCCGTTTCGAGTGAATAGGAAATCGCGGTGCCAGGGTTAAAGGGATTGGGATAGTTTTGCGACAAGCGGAAGGTGGTCGGGGTACCCGGGTTTTCATCTTCGACGCTGGTGGGCATGCCAGCGGCAATCCAGGCGGTTTTTCTGTCGGGGTACCAATTTAAATCACCCAGCGGGAATCCACCACCGGCGGCGGTGTAGGATTGAGCCGTGGTGCCGTAACTCATGTCAACGCCGTTGGCGATCTCGTCGGTACGAAAGATGAAGGCACTGTGAGAATATCCTTTTGTGCCGCCGACGTAAATTTCCAGTTCCGGCAGAAGGCTGTCGATAGTGACCGCTTTGACAAAGGTTAGTTCTTCCGAAAAGAAGGCTGTTGCCTCATCGACTCTGTCTTCAAACGCTTTGTCAAACCAGGGCGCGATCGCCACTGAATCCCCTGCGGGCAAATTGAAGTCACCAAGAATGGCGTCGATTCTGGGGTCCCGCCACACATTATTATTTTTCATGACCAAAACATCATTCGAACTATCCGCCCCGGCCAGGGTAAAGGTGCAGACAACATCTTCGGGATCAGCATATTCGAGCTCATCCTTCCGAACGCCGGCGGGGGTGGTGCCAAGTATGGAGGGATTGATGACGATATTGTTGATAAAATATAATTCTCTCACATTGCGGAACTGAAAGCTGGGACGATATCCCGTGCCGTTCATGAAGGTGTTATGATCGAACAATACGTAATCGAGGCTGGCATCCTCGAGCATGTGACGGATCCATCTGTCGGCGCAGTTCAAAAGCGTGTTATTTTGTAAGATGAACGTATCCGCACTCGCGGCCCGGAAATCAACGAGGCGACCGTTGTCGACGCGGTTGGAGCGACCATTGCCGGTTTCGATACAGTTTCTCACAATTAGCGTAGCCCCATCTCGTCCGGGCTCCAGGGTTCGGCCGCCAAATCCGACAAAAGAACAACCATCGATCTCGCACCTCAAATTGTCCGCAAACATTTGAAATACCTGACCGATACGCTGTGCCCGATCTCCAGCTGTGCGAATGCCGTTAAAAGCAAGATTCTCCAACTTGACATCCGCAAACAGGCTAAGGACCGTGCCAGCGAAGGCACCGGAGGCGTCTGCCGCCACGGCGAGGAGTGGACGATCACCGGCACCATCTGCTGCTCTGATGGTTATGGGCACACTAACATTTATCGTGCCCTGGTTTGGATACCCGGCCCCCCTTTGAAGAACCAAAACATCGCCGGCGCTGGAAACGTTAACGGCATCAGCGAGGGTGTTCAGCCCGGGTGCAACGTTGACTATCTGTTGAGCGATAACAACTTGGCATGACAAAACCAGTACTGCAGCACTGATAGCAAAGATCTTTCTCATGGTTTTCTCCAGTTATTTGGTTGGACGAACTAAACCCATAACTAATAGAGTAAAAAATCCAGGCTTTCTAATATCACCTCCTCCCTAAAGGGTTAGCAGTTGATTTACCTAAGTCGACGACTGATGTCGATCTCGTCAGAGCCGGTGTTGTCATACCGGAGGAACCTCAAACACCCGTTTGTTTACACGATTCCTGACGATCCCTCCTGGACGACAACACGCTGACTTATAAACGGCCGTTACTCATAATCTGAATTGTAGTCCAAGATCGGCCGTTCTGCCAAAGCTCTCCAGTCTCGTTGGTCTATCTTCCTGAAAGACAAATCGTCTGTCACGTGTTTCGGTGAGGTTGACGATATTGAAGTAGGCTTCCAGGCGACTGGAAATACGCTGCCGGACGGACAAATCCCAGCGGGTAAAGGCACCGTCATAACCATCCTGTTCCTTGAGGACTCCGATATCACGTAAGCTTCCGGATTGATGGAACATCGACACTCTCGCGGAAAATCCGCCCATATCGTAACCTAACGACAGATTTGCCAGACGATCGGCCTGACCCGGCACGGGTATTTCACGCGCAACCGGGATACGATCCGTCCTAAAAAATGGCGGTACAGGGAGAGAAACGGTCCTCGCCTCAAAGTCGCGTACCCCTATTTTTGAGTCAATGATGGCGTAATTGAATCCCAGTACGACACCTTTTAGAAAGCCCGGAATCGGCCAATGTCTGAGGTTGGTTTGAATTTCAAATTCGACCCCTCGCACCTCTCCCGACTCAGGAAGATTGATAGGCATGGTAAGTGTTTGGGGAAAAAGCAACCCGGTCTGGCCGTATTGGGTGTTAACCCCCGCTAAATTCAAACCAAGAGAATCCACGAGCAAATCCACTCTATCCTGGTCCGCAACATAGACTCTATAGTTGATATTTATGCCCTCAAGCGATTTGTAAAAAGCTCCAACCGTAAACAGACCCCAGAATGAGTTATAAAAGGAAGCGTAGGCATCGTAATTCCAGGCACGAACCGGTTCCAGGTCGGGATTGCCACGATTCACACTGCTTTCCGGGTTGGTGGTTAAGTTTTGAAATGGCATAACATCATTAAAATCGGGCCTGGCAATGGTTCTCGTCAACGAGAGACGAAGATCAAACCAGTTAAGCGGCTTGATTTTCAAGTGTACCATCGGCATCCAGTCATGGTAATTCACGCTCGTCGTCGTATCGTAAACAAAGAAATCCGCGCCTGCACGAGGCACAGGGGGAGGGCTGCTATATTCAGTAATCAATGTACTGGCGAGGTAATCATTATCCACCGCTTCATAACGAATACCCGGGACAAATGTCAGAAGTTGTTTGTAGTTCAGTTTAGCCATCACGTAGCCGGCGCGGAGATTTTCATTGATATCGTAATCATTGTTTCCCGCCCAGGCCTCATTGATCACGTATTGCGTACTATCGCTGTAGGTATTGTAAAATGTCCGGTTCGCCCCGGCGTCCAGCACCGTACCTAAACTGGCGTCACCATCAAGAAAGTCGTGTGGTCGGTAAGAATTATCAAGAAAGTTAGCTGACGTCATCGCCGACCAGGGAAGGGTGAGATAGGCCCAGAGCTGCCCGCGTGTTCTGGTGCGACTCCTATCGAGATGCTTGATTTTGCCGCCAAATCTTATCATACCGGCCAGGTTTTTATCCAACGTGAAGTCGTAACTCAGGTTGAGGCCGCCGACGTAATTTCGCTCCTCCACATCGTCGATAGCCGGGTTGGCGGTGTTTAGATTCAATTCAATCACGCCTGGTACTCGATTAAAAAAGCCGATTGCGCTCGTATCACGAGTAACCTGGCGCGGGGTGGGCACCGCTATTGGTCCCGTAAAATTTAGAATGTGGTCAAACGGCAACTCCGAATGCGAATAGGAGTGAGCGGCTACCCAGTCAACATTGAGGCCAAAGAGGCGATGTTCGCCGCGCAGCATGTTTAGCATCTGCTCTAAACTACGGTCGGTCGCGGCCGTTCGTAAAAGGCCACCCCCGGTCGCGCTAACCTGCAATACGCGCGAGAGAATGTTTCGGGTCGTTTTGCTATAAAAATTGGTTAAAATTATGTTTCCCTGGTCGAGATTGTAATCCAGGATCAGGCTGCCCCCCGAACGCTTCCTGGTCTCGAGTCTGTCCTCGACGCTGGCGTTGGTTACATTTATGGGAAACAGGCCAGTGACGGGGTCCTGCCGCTGGGGATCAATACTGTAGCTTCCGGAAAACAGGTCCGAGCTACGGTTTCGCCTTTCCGTGTTGACGGAAAGCTGAAGCCCGAGTTTGTGATCGAGCAAGCGCTGGCTAACTTTGCCAAAAACGTCGTACTGTTCATAGTCGTTTTCCAGGCTGTTATAAGAACCGTATCCGCGTACTATCCTCTCCGGTGTTGAGCCGGCCGGAGCGGTCTGCAAGTTGACGGTGCCGCCAATGGCATCCCCATCCATGTCGGCGGTGGGCGCTTTAAACAACTCGATGCCTTTGAGGTTTTCCTGAGAAATGGCGCTGAGGTTGGTTGAGCGAGTCTCTTCATTGTCAGTCGGGTCACTATCGGTAGCGCCGCTCAATTCCGACGTGGCCGCCATCTCGATGCCATCAATCGTCACTTTGCTGTACTTGGGCGAGAGCCCGCGAACCACCACCTGCGAACCCTCACCGCCATCGCGCTGAATTGAAACGCCAGGGAGGCGCGCGATCGATTCCGCAGTGTTGGCATCGGGCACTTCTAAAATCTTCTCTGAAGAGACGACATTAACCAGCGCATCCGCAGACAATTGCTGGTTGATGGCCGCCACCTGTCCCTCCCGCTGAGCGGAAACCACCACGGCTTCGGCCTCGAGATAGGTACTCGCCAGGGCGACTTCTAATTTGAGTTCGGCATCGGGTGCAATTTTAACCGGCATCTCCTTGGTTTCATAACCGATGAAAGTCACTCGCAAGGTGAAGTCGCCGGTGGGCACGGCGTTGACCGCAAACTCGCCACTCAAGCCTGATGACGAACCGATTGCGGTACCGACGATGATGATGTTGGCTCCCGGCAGCGGCTCACCGGTGTTGGCATCCTTTACCACTCCAACGATTCGGCTTGCCGGCGCGGCCAGGGCCAGGGACGCGTTGAGTATTAACAGCAATGACAGGTTGAGGAAAAATAGAATCCTCTTAGACGCAGCAATGCACGAATACATAAGTGATCCTCCCTAGGAATGGGTGATAAGAGTTTCTCCGTGTCGAATCCGTTTTTGGCTGAAAGCTAAATGTGATGAATGTGAATGGTGTGACAGGTATGTCGAGCCGGTGATTTGCGAGAATCGCGTGGAGGTGTAACCCTCGGGGAAGCTAACCAATCGCTGCGGCCTCTTCCGAATGAATGGCTGGTGCTGGTTCATTGGTTAGCCCGTCCATGTTTTAGGTGCCGTGACCGCCTCTGCTGACATCGGTGAAGCTGATTAGGGTTCTCATTTTTGAGCATATCTTCAGCCTTTCAACGCGCAGACGCCGGCGCGCTTGCCGTGATCAGAATAAAAAACAACGCCTTTCGGGTTTAATAAGGCAGTATCAGTACCCGGGAACCGAGTTTCAAGCGAGCAACTTAGATTTCCAAACTTTGATGGTCAAAAAGGTGAAACTCTCATATATCGATCGCAGATTCTACGAACCGTTAGATTCGTTTTTCTTAAGACAAGTATCGGTGAAAAACGCGAAGAGAGGAATCATCACAAAACTGGTGTCAAAAATAGTTTGACACGGTGGCAAGCGTAGAGTTTAACTTTTTTCACCTCAATTTCAAGTAACTAACGGCAATTAGCGGCAATTAGCATGTAGTTAGCCAATTTAAATGCCTGTTTTAGAAAGTGATTGCATTTTTAGTTATTAATTTTTAGCTTAACAAAAATCAGAATCAAAGATTAACATGAGCATTGATAATCGCACCAAGCAGAGAGTACTGGAGAAGATACTAGAAAGCTACGATTTCCGGAAGGCACAAAAATATCAGGATCTGCTGCGATTTCTTGTTAGCACATCCATCAAGGGTGAAGACATAAAGGAATCCACGCTCGCCCATGAAGTTTTTGGCAAAGAAGCCGCCTTTGATCCTTCGGTTGACTCAACGGTCCGGGCTTACGTAAGCAACGTACGCAAGAAACTTGAACACTACTATCTCACCGAAGGTCAGAACGATGAAATCCAAATGGTCCTTCCCAAGGGCGAATACAAAATTGAGTTTGTGCAAATCGAAAAAGAGAAGGCGGTTCCACCGACCCGAATTCGTCGGTTTCCATACCTTGTTTTTATTGCCCTGGTGGCGATTCTGTTAGCTGCGGTGATCTTTCTTGGCGTTGATAAGCTCTCCAGCAATGGCAAGAGGGGTCAATTCATTACTAAAAACGATCTCATTTGGGGTGAGATATTCAACAGCACCAAGCGGACGTTAATTGTATTGGGTGACTATTATTTTTTTGCGATGCCGCTCGATTCTGGCCGGCATAGCTACATTCGTGATGTTAAGATCAACTCGGATAATGACCTGGAGGAATTCATCGATCAGAATCTTACCTATAAGGGCCGAATCGCCAAAACCTATCACACCTATCTCGATGAGCACCTGCCCTGGAGTCTATCCTATATTCTCCCTTCATTCGTATATCACAACAAAGACCGGGAACTGAAGTTGGCTTCCGAGCTGCAATTAGAAGACTTACAGCGCTACGATATCATATACATCGGTCCCTACAAATGCCTCAATGTTTTGAAACCTGTCGTCCGCAACTTGAATTTCAAATATACTCTGGGATACGACAGCAAGTTGGCGTTCTTCGACCAGGGTTCAAAGAAGCAGTTTACCTATTCATGGGTTTCGAATCCTGAAACTCAGGCGCGCAACGACTACGCTATTGTCGTCAAAGTGCCGGGCGGTAACAACAACACCCTGATGTTTTTCTTGTCGGAAAACGATTTCGGGAACATCTCCACCGTAAAGCATTTCTCCAACCCCGCCTACCTCCAGGAAATGAGAAGTAAAATCACCTCAAGTTATTTTGAAGCCCTTTTTGAAGTTAAAGGTATCGTGAGGACGGACTTCGAAATCAAACTACTGCATGTTAACCCGTTGAGCTCGAATTTCGAGATCAGTATCAAATAAACAACACTCAATAAATTCAGCTTCATCCGTTACAAATTCTTGGCCTAAGAGCGATGTATTGCAGAAATACAAAACGCTAAGCTCAAGGTTTTGGTTTTTCTCAGTGTTTCTCAGTGCCTTCTCAGTGTGCTCTGTGTCTTGCTTTTTTATCGATCATACCTTATAGTCGTATCTAATCAGCTGAGCCCAAAGTTTCAAGTTCCACCAACCACAGAACCGGTTGGCGGATGGGGTAGTTGCGGATGATTTCTTCTTCCCTGGGATCGGGGTCCAGCGTCTTCCACAATTCCACATATTTGGGCTCCGAAAATGCTGTTCCTCCAAACAACAAACTCGGATGACGCACCGGCCACTGGTCGTGATACATCACATCCGCCGGATAGGGCCAGCTTCCCTGATCCAAAATGTATGGATACATGAACGCCAGGGCCTTGCGCATTCCTCTGCCGTCCTGCAGCTCAAACGACCAGAGATTCTCCGCGCTGGTTGACAAAATCTGGCACAGCGTTGCCATTGCATCTAAGTTAAACAGGGAATATCCATACGGTTTGGTGCGCTCTAATTCCAGCGGGAAGCTCCCATCTTCGGCCATTTGGCTTGGCAGGAGAACCGTCTTGTAGCGTTTGCGGCAGTTTTCAAAGACTTCGGTATTTCCTGTCAGACGGGCAAATTCGGCCGCCTGCATGACCCAGCAGGTGGCGTGATTGTTTTTGGTATCGCGCTCTTCAATTCCATAGTCATGTGTGGTCATCCACTCCAAATAGTCCGCGAACCATCTTTTGATTCTGCTGATGTCTTCATCATAATGGTCGGTTAGAGTCTCGAGCACCGAAACGGATCGCGCCACTTCCACCAGGTGAATGGTGTCGATGATGCCGATGCCGCGACCGGTCACCCGTCCGTGAATGGCTTGCGCGTACAGCAGATTGGGATTCATGCGAGTATCTTCGTTGACGAACCAGGCGATGAGGTGTCGAATAGCGCGGTCGGAGTAGCGCCGGTCGTTGGTGATGACGTAGGCTGCTGCGAGCGCCGGCACCATCTGGCTGAGTCGCCTCATGAAGAGCCGGTGGTCGGAAAAGACCTCGGGATTCGACATGCCATCTCTTCGAGTGTACGGTCCGCCCGGATTTTCTGGATCCGGCCACCAGTAATCGCCTTCCGAATAGTAGTCATGCAAGCCGCCGGTGCTGCGTTCACAGGTGGCCGCGGTGACGGTGATCGGTTCCTCGGAGAGATATCGATTCGCCTGTTCGACAATTCTTGCCTTTTCGATGCTTTTGACTTCGCCAAAGAAGTCGCTGGTTTTGCCGCAACAGCAGTGCAGTGATATGACCATGATCGCCGCGACGCTACGTCTCCACTTTTGCATTTTTTTTACCTCTGTAGAAAAATTTTTACGTTTTTGTTTGACACCAGCCAATAAATTTTGTACCTTGCCGTCGTCTGTGTTTTGACTCTCTAACAGACATCCTTCACTCACCCCAATGATGTTCCGATCGCGATGCCGGAGTAGTTGGTGCGCGGCATGGTGATGTGGAATGCCCTTTAATCCACTGCATCCCTGCAATTCTTGTTCACGGCAATGAGCAAACGTAACGTATGATTCACGGAAAATCAAATCAATTCTTCGGTGAGGTATGAAATGATCAAAGCCAGCACATCTGTTTTCGCGGTCATCTATTGTTTTTGGTTGACTTCGGGCCATGTCTTTTCTCAGACTTCAACAATGCTGGATGTCAATTTCCGCAACCTGGTATCACGCGCTGATCTACACTATGAACAAACCGTCAACCGTAGCGAGGCCGGCATCCCTATCGGCAATGGCCGCATGGGAAGCCTGGTGTGGACATCCCCAACCGCGCTGAAGCTGCAAATCAATCGCGTAGATGTATTTGCCAACAACCGCGCGACCCACAGTTTCAATCGCCGCGATTTGGATTACGCCCACGGTTGCGGGTTTTTCGATATTGAGTTTGTGGATTTCGGCGAGGAGGTCTTTCTTGAAACCGGCACGCAGCAGCATCTGTCCGTTTATGATGGATTGCTTACCGTTCACGGCAGAGGAATCACCACCCAGATTTTAGCCTGGCACGAACAGGACGTGATGGCATTCAGGATTGCAGATCAGCGCAGCCAGCCCACCACCATCAACGCAAAGTTGCGAGTGTTGCGACTGCCCGAAGTCTACACCAAAAACCACAGCGCCATTTCTACGCTGAGCATTCGCGACGGACACATAGTTCTGAAGCAGGAATTCAAAGAAGGAGACTATTTCTGCAGCTCAGCGGTTGTCGTTGGAGTGGTTGGCAGGGAAGCGATGGCGCGGTTGTCGGACGCCACGGGTGGGAAAGTGCCGATCCTCTCGCCGCAAACCTGGCGCACCCCGGAGCTGGGTCAGCCGACGGAAACTGAAATTCGCCTGGCGATTCAATCCGGTCAGGGAGCATTCGAGATCCTGGTTGCCAGCGCCGCCAGTTTCGATTCTACCGAGGACGTGATTGCCGCCGCACAGCAGAAGCTCGAAGCGGCGCGCGCACAAGGCTTTGAAGAGCTGCTTGCGGGCAACCAGCATTGGTGGCATGACTACTGGTCCAAAGGGTTTGTTCATCTGCAAAGTGAAGATGGAATCGCTGCTGAAATTGAAAAAAACTACACCTACTTTCTCTATCTGATGGCATCGAGCTCGCGCGGCAAGTTCCCGCCCGATTTCAGCGGCATGCTCTGGAGCACCCTCGGCGATCCCAGCGCCTGGGGGCATCAGCAGTGGTGGAATAATTTAGCATTGTATTATCGCGGTCTGTTTGCGGCCAATCGCCTGGAGCTGATGGATCCGCTGTTTGATATGTACAGCGGCATGTACGGGGCGTGCAGCACGGCGGCGCGGCAGATGTGGGGCAGCCAGGGCATTTTTATCCCGGAGACGGTCTGGTTCGACG
>DASWHH010000525.1:0-1959 GCA_036398295.1 bacterium | reverse complement strand
TGGATCCATCTGCGGCCAAATCCAAGTCGCCATCACCATCCCAATCGACGAAGCGGAAATTTTTGGGTTGGCGCGGCTCGTAGAAAATCGGACTATTTAATCCCACTTCGGGAAGGCTCGGATCGCGCTTAATCCAGAATGACGGTTGGCCCGGCACACGCTCATAATAAACCAGGGCACCGGTTTCATTGATCATAAAATCCCACAAGCCGTCGCCGTTCCAATCGAGCACCTGAAATTGCGCGCTGTTGCTATTGATATCGATGCCGCTGGGATTGAGTACCCGATCGTCGCGCGTCCACTGCCAGGTTTGCGCCGATAGCGGTTGCAGCGCGAGCAGCAAAACAGCCACAAGCACAGGTTTCATGATACGTCTCCAAAATGATAGGTCTGGAATAGATCGGCGAGGTTTCGGTAGGCATCGGTTCCGGGAGGCACGTTGCATGATTAGCAGCACTTAGGTAGAGTCAGCAAATGCAATCGGAGCTCGTCGTTGCGAGTTTTCTATCGCAATTGTCGGACATCTATGCTGAAAAAGCTCAAGCGACTAACACAATGCAAAAGGCCTGCCAGTCGCAGCGATTTGTCATAGTGATTTAAGTCATTGATTTTATGGATCTCAAATCTCTCCAAGGAGCCCTGAAAGGCCTGCACTTTCGCATTTTCAGGAAAAGATTCCCATTTTCGAAAAAACAGACGACAGAATAATTGAGGACAAAATCATTTAGCCTGAACAACTCTCAAAACAGCCACAGAGGCACAGAGGGCACGGAGAGTAAAAGATTTATGAAACAGAGCCAAAAATAGCAAAGTCAAAACTCCGGTGCGAATTAACTTTTAAATACAACCAAACCTCTGGCCTCCGTGACTCTGTCGTATGAATTGTCCAGGTTAGAATCAATATTCAGACTCAGATAAAGTCCGGCGGCTGAAACCGTTGAGTTTATGAAATCGCTTGCATACATTGTGAACCAGCCGATGGTTGGAAATTATTCTAACAAGGAGAGGCCTACTCCGCTGGCTCGATGATCGCCGACATCGAGCCTTTGCAATGGGGAATGCGCCAGTCCGCTCCGTAGGCGTGAATCTGATCGCGTTTCAGTTCCGCGCGTTCTTTGGTGGTGGTGTCGACGATGACCCGTCCTGAGGCATCCACCTCGCAGGCCATCTGAAAGGCGCGCTCGCGGCTGTGGCCGAAAATCTGCATCAGCATTTCGATGACGTAGTCGTAGGTGTGATCGTTGTCGTCCAGCAGCACGACGTGGTAACGGGGAAGGATGAGGGTTTTCTTGCGTTCGCGCTTCTTCTTTTTTACATCGGGAAGCACAACGGGTTCGGCAACATCCGGCATCATAATGGGAAATATAGCCCATAATTCTTGAAAAGTCAAGAATTAGGTTGGCCACTCGGTCCGAAATTGGCCAGTTCAAAAACCGGGAATATCTACTTTTGTTTCCAAGTTAAGCATTACCACGCAGGAGCCTATGGCTGACAAAAATTTGTTGGAGATGGCCCGCAAGATGATCGCGGGGGAACTGCCGCAGCCGCCGGTGGGCGCGTTGATTGGCTTCCGGCTGGCGGAAATTGCGGCTGGTCACGCGGTGATTGAGTTTGAAGCCACGGGCCGGCACGCCAATCCCATGGGTACCCTGCATGGTGGGCAGTTCGCAGTAAGCAGTTGGCAGTGGCAGTAAACATAAACAGTTGGCAAGTAAATCGGAGAAATTAAAATGAAGTCGATCCATCTCTCACAAAAAGACCATTTCGATGGCAAGATCAAGTTGATCATCAATTGCGGAAAGATATTGTGGTGCAGCCGCCAAAACCAAGGTGAAGGTGCGATCTCAAAAAGTTATATTCGAACAACCTGTTGTTTTCCGGGATGTGAGTCGTTTGGAATTGTGATTGAGTGATCTATGTTAACATTAATGTCATGGAACCCGACGTTTTTCCGCAAAA
>DASWHH010000524.1:0-5529 GCA_036398295.1 bacterium | reverse complement strand
TACACGTTGGGCAAATTCATGAATTATTCAGGTTAGAGCGGCAATATCGTGCGAAACAGTAGTAGATTCGGGACAAGAGCATTCTGGAAATGACATTTTGCAGCAGGAAACTAGTTAACGTCGCGTGCATCTTAGACGGTTTCGCCGCGTAAATACGACAACGTGTGACAAGATTTAGCACAAAATGAGAAGAACTTTCGGAGGGTACGGAGATGAAATCCGTTTTCAAATTAATGCTCTTAACTGTCGCGGTCCTGCTTTTGATGGCACCTGCCATTCGCGCCCAGCACTTGCAAGCCAGCCTCAATTTTCTGCTCGGCCAACCCCAGAACGAATTTCAGGATAACGTGGAGGATCTCGGCTTTGGGCTGGGCGGCAATTTTGGCTATCACTTCGGGAACTCGCTCATCATGGTCGGCGCAGAAATTCAATACATGATATACGGCAGCCAAACCCGCAACGTGCCCTTCAGCGAAACGATTCCGGATGTCACCGTCGAAGTCGAGACTTCCAACAACATTCTGCTCTTCCACGCGCTGGCGCGCCTCCAAAGTCCGACCGGCAGGTTCCGCCCCTATCTCGATGGTTTGTGGGGATTGAACTATTTTTTCACCGAAACATCCGTCCGCGACGAGGACGCCTTTGAGGAGGAGATTGCATCTTCGACAAATCAGCAAGACGCGGCTTTCAGTTACGGCGCTGGCGGCGGGGTGATGCTGCAGGTGTATCAATCCCGCAAACCCGAAACTGGCGGAGTCAAATTAAGCGAGGTTTTGATTGATTTTCGGGTACGCTATTTGTTTGGCGGAGAAGCTACCTACTTGAAGGAAGGCTCGATCACGGTGGAGAATGGCCAGGTTGCCATCGCTGCGCTGCGCTCTCGCACCGATTTGCTGACTTACCAGCTGGGCGTCTCTTTTAGTTTTTAGCAGAATCAATTTTGTAGAGAATCGCGATGCTGACGCGGCGATTGCGCACGTCGTAGGGATCATCGGGGAAACGCAATTTGCGGTCGGCATATCCACGCACCTGTGCAATGCGATCATCTGGCAGGCCGAAATTACTCATCACCTGGCGCGCGCTGTTGGCGCGATCGATGGACAATTCCCAGTTGGTATAGTCCGAATGTTGCGAGTAAGCACGGCTGTCGGTGTGACCCTCAATAACCATTGGGTTGGATAATTCCGCGACTTCCTCTGCTATGTGTTTTAGAATTGCCACCGCCACTTGCTTTGGTTTCGCGCTGCCGAGCTCAAAAAAAGAAGAATTCTCCTTTTCCAACAACTCAATCCGCAGGCCTTCCGAAGTAAATTCGATTTCAATTTGATCTTTCAGTCGTTTGAATTCGGGCGCATAAGCAATCGTGGCCAGCAGCGAATCCTGGATTTGCTGCAACAGCTGTTTTTGTACCGCTAAAGGCTGCTCGAGTATACTGGAGACATCCATGGGTGCGTCCCGAAGTTCAACTTTACTATCGGGCTGACTCATGGGCCCGGCACCTTGCAAAAGGCCACCGGAGTTTTTGCTGATGGCGCCCGGATCGCGGAAGTACTGGGCCACGCCCTCCTTCACTTGATCGTTCATGCCTATGATCCACAACACAATGAACAGCGACATCATTGCCGTTACAAAGTCGGCGTAGGCGACCTTCCAGGCGCCGCCGTGATGGCCGTGGCCGCCCCTTTTCACTTTTTTGATAATAACCGGGGTGTCGTGACGCGAGCCTTCCATGCAATTCTCTTATTTCTTGCTGCGTAATACTTTGTTCATTTCTTCGTAACCCGGGCGCATGTCCGAGTAAATGGTACGACGGGCCAGCTCAACGGCCACCATCGGCGGCGTGTCTTTTGCAAACGCCATCAGCGCCGCTTTGATGCAGTGCAGGTAGTTGGCCTCATTCAAATTAGACATTTCCAGATTTGTGGCCATCGGGCTAACGAAGCCGTACGCACAGAGCACACCCAAAAACGTTCCGACCAGCGCGGCGGCAACTTTTTTGCCGATTTCGCCGGCCGGACCATCAATGGCCTGCATGGTGATCACAATGCCCAGTACCGCTGCCACAATTCCCAGCCCTGGCAGCGCGTCGCCCACTTTGTTGATGATGGTGACCGGGCGTTGGCTTTCGTCATGATGCGACTCGATTTCGGCATCCAACAGCGCCTCTACCTCCGAGGGATTGATACCCACCAGCATCACCTTCAGGGTATCCATCAAAAATTCACGGGCGTGGTGATTATTCAAAAAACCGGGATACTTTGAAAAGATCGCGCTTTTTTCAGGATCGGCAACGTGTTGCTCCAAAAACAATAGCCCATCCTTTCGAGCTAAACGGAAGATTTCGTACATCATGGTCAACAGTTCAAAATATGTTTCCTTGCTGCTCTTGGCGCCGCCGAAAATTTTCGCAAAAGATGCCATCACCTGCTTGATGACATTCATCGGGGTTGAGATCAACACCGAACCGGCGGACGCACCTAAAATGATAAGGAACTCAGACGGCTGAATCAAAACCGAAATGACGCCGTGGTGCATTACGTATCCACCCAGGACAGCGGCGATTACAACAATTATACCGACTAGTGCCATATTGCTCGCGTTATGTGAAAACCTATATCACTTATCGACAAAGGAAACCACCACCTTTAGATGAATCCGCCAGGCCATGCCACACTTTTCCTACAAATAACATAGTAAAACTATTACTTTGAACTTAACTTGGAGAAGGCGAGTTGGAATGTGCAGGAATCTCAGTTCGGGTTCGTCGTGTAGAACGGCGAATTCTAAGATTCAACCCAACCGTAAGAGGATGATTCTTTTGGAGGCGCACCAAACTTACTTCTTGCCGGGGATCATTTTAAGGTCAAAGTGCCTCGGCGCGGGGATAGGTTCGCGGCCAGTTAGCTGGCGTTTCGTTAGTTAAAGCAACCCCGACAAGGACTGCGGAGGCTTCCAAGAGAGGATGGAAGAATGCGAGTCCCGTCTTATTCAACGCTAATATGGCTGTCCGCCCTGGCCCTGCTGGCGGCCGCGATCGCATTGTTTGGCCATTTCGATGACGATTGGCGTTCCTGGCGCCCCGCCAACTGCATGCCCGCCAATTGCTTTTGCGAAGAAATTCGCATCGGCGCGATCGCGCAACCGGCCAATACCTGGTCGTCATTAAGCTTTGTGGTGATGGGATTGATCATTCTCACAACTGTGACGGGGAACGGCCCCACCAGCGGCAAGCCGGCCGCGAATCGCCTGAGTGGCAACCTGACCGCCCCGGCGGTATATGCATTTTCTTTGTTATTGGTCGGACTGGGCAGTGCTTTTTACCACGCGTCGCTGACTTTCGTAGGCCAGTTTTTTGATCTCATGGCGATGTACCTGCTGATCACGTTTGTGATTCTCTACAATCTTTCCCGCCGGCGACGCATCCCGTTCCCGGGTTTTGCCGTCTGGTTCATTCTAATCAATCTGCTATTGGCATATGTCTTAGTCGTCCTACCTGAAATTCGCCGCTATCTTTTCGGTGCACTGGTGGGAGTAGCCCTGGCCCTGGAGTTTACTTTGCGTCGCAAAAAAGCTATCGACATCGAGATTCGCTTCCTCCGCGCCGCCCTGTCAGCCCTGGCCGTGGCATTCCTGATCTGGATTTTAGACATCACCAGAATTGCCTGCAACCCCACCAGCTGGCTGCAGGGACACGCGTTGTGGCATATCTTGAGCGCTAGTGCGGCAGGGTTGCTCTATTTTTACTATCGCTCAGAGAAGATCCCTAAGAATCCACAACCCGAGTTCTAATTCGGGTTTGGCAAAATTAGAATAGATCCGGGATGCTGGTAAACGCGATGCGGGTGGGCGCGGCGTGTTTGGCTTCGTGGATGCCGCCGAAATAAATCGTATCGGTGCCGAACTTGGCGTTGATGGCGTCGATGGCTTGTGAGAGGCGATTTCGTTTGGGATCTTCAAAAAGGGAAAGAGTATGGAGTTGCTCAGCAACAAGGTCGAACAAAGTGATGCCGACGGCCAGCGGCTCACCATCCGGACAGTCCTTCCAGAGGCGGTGCAGGGCTTCAAGCATGGTCAAATCATCCTGGCACTCCACCATGCTGATCCTGGCTTCCCAGGCCTCCTGCTCTATAAACTTCACGAAGATGGATAGGGCGCCGGCCCAGTAATTCATCATCCGCAGGCGGCGAGCGGCTTTGTGCACCAGCTTCTGCACCACCGCATACGCGCCATCCAAAGATCGCAGATCCGGCGGCAGCACATGGGAGTGGCCGACGGTGCGGCGATGGGGCTGTATGTCGGCGATGTCGTCGCCGCGCAGCCAGTGCCAGAAGCGCTCGCCGATGATGCCGTTCCAGACATTTTTCATCTCTGCTTTCGAAAGCGCACACAATCTTTCGACGGTGAAAACGCCCTGCTTCTGCAGCCGTTTAAGCATTTGTCTTCCGATGCCCGGAAAATCCTGCAGCTCCAGTTTATAAAGAACCTGCGGCAAATCGGATTCTTGAATGACGACCAGGCCATCGGGTTTTTGCATGTCGCTGGCAACTTTGGCGAGAAAGCGATTGGGCGCCAGTCCGACGGAGCAACACAGGCTGCTGCCCACTTTTGTCCGGATAGTTTGTTTCATACTTTTCGCAATTTCAAGGGCGGTTTCCAAATTGCGTTCGCGTCCCATCAGCCGGCATGCCATCTCGTCGATGGACATCACCACCGCGATGGGCAGGCACGATTCCACCGCGTCCACGATTTTGTGGTGGTAGTCCACATACAGTCGGTGCCGCGCTTCCACCAATTGGATGTTGGGACAGAGCCGGCGCGCCTCGCCGACCAACATGCCGGTCTTCACCCCGAAGGCCTTGGCTTCGTAACTGGCGGCGATGCAGCAGGTGGTGTCGGCCATCACCGGCACCACCGCGGTGGGCTGGCCGCGCAGCTCCGGCCGCAGTTCCTGCTCGATGGAGGCAAAATAGGAATTGAGATCGAGAAATAACCAGCGCAGGGGTTTGTTGGTTAGCATATGCAGTGCTCGGTGTTAGTGGGATGAATTTATGAAGCAACCGGTGGAATGTCAAAGGGAATTTTCTGTCTGCTTTAAGCGGAAAGACTGCTTGACTTTTTTCCCCTTCTGTGTTATAATCTTCTGAGAGTTTCATATCTGAATCTGCTATTTCCCTATTTCAAGGCCACAACACGATTCGCGTAAGGACCGCGGAGACTCGTTTTCGATTAGACCCAGCGCCAGATTCCGCAAAGTGTGGAAGAATTTTCAAAAAGCAGTTTGCCCGGTTCTCAACATGAAAGGAGGGAACGATGGGAAAACTCAAACCTTTATACTGTTTATGTTGCATCCTGCTGGTTTGCGCTGCCACCACCGCCTGCATTATCACCCAAACCCACGTTAAACCTCTCGACAAGCAAAAGGTAGCCGAATCCAAGAATTTCTCCATTGGTTCTCCAACCAAAGCTCATCTCATTGACGGAGCGGTCGTGGTTTACGCCAAAGGCTTTGAGCTAAGAGATGATATTCTC